>JALUDQ010000136.1 GCA_027043985.1 Desulfurococcales archaeon | reverse complement strand
TAACAGTATACTTCGACATTATTGTTTTCAAATGATATATGGCTGCTTCCACCTGTGCTTGTGAGACCTTTAATAGACATAAACTTTCCACGTAGGTTTCTAAAATCGTTGTCCCTGAAAAACACATTGTATGTATCGGTTAAATTGATTAGTGGGATAGAGCTATCTGTCGCGCTAGCTCCATTGACGATATTGTTTTCTACATCTACGTCAGTCGTGTTATCAAGTAATAGAATGGTTCTAGTTGATTCTCCTTCTATTCTATTCTTAAATATACGAATACCACTTGAATCATAGCCTAATATAATGCGGTAAACATTTCTAAACGACGATCCAGTTATGGTTATGTTTGAAGAATTGGCAATATATATGGCTGTTTCTCCTCCTGCTGGCGGTTTTCCGCCGATGAAGTATATGTTTTCAATTCTTATATTGCTTGGATTTATTGTCGTTGCAGCTTTATATACGTGTATGCCTTTTGAAGCAGTATCATTTCTCAACTTTATAGTTAAGCCTCTCATAGTAGCATTGACTACTCCCTTCACAATAACTATCTCGGTTGAAGTAGAACTTGGAGCAAGTACTAAGATAGTGTTTCGCGGATCCTCTCCCTCCACTACACTATTATTTGCTAAGAGCATTGGTTTCGTGAGAACATAGACGCCTTTCCTAAACAGTATTTTTCCTCCTCCACTAGCCTCTACTACGTTCTTACAAGCATTATATACTGTTAGAGCATAATTAGACGATGAGATAACCTTACCGCTAGAATTAGTTGCCCAATAGTTTCCAGCACCATCTGTCTCGATAATACAAGTTGCTGGTGAGGGTAGGTTTTCTAGGTAGATATTTCTTACTGGTGTGCTCTGGGCTAATGTGTAGCCTGCTAGAAAGGATAGAGTTATGGCTGCAATGGCTATTATTATGATTTCTTTATGCTTTGTGATCCACGTATTAGGCCTAATACGAGAACACCTTTCCTAATGTTCTTAGCGAATTATTGTTTATTTAAGAGATATAATACTTAAATTATGTGTAGAAAAGTTCCACAAGTTATATACATGGAAATATGATATTAGAGTGGGCTTATGGTATTCAAGAAATATTCATGGATGCTTGATAGAATGTTTTATTTTCTACTCCACACATATAGTTAATGGTGTATAGTCATGCTCCTCTTCGACTGGGGAACATATAACTCTCTATCAACACTAGCAAAAGCAGCAACACTAGGAATGAAGCTTACAGAAATACCACCAGCAGACTTCTCTAGGAGGAACCGTGGACCAGAATACTTTGAATCCTATAAGGAATTCGCTAAAAAAGCATTTACCACAGTTACCGCTCACGCACCATACTATAATGTTGTAAGCGATAGCAAGCTCGTTAGGCAGAGAGTATTAAAAGCTATGAAAGCCGCTCTAAGGAACGCTGCACTAGCTGGAGCAGAAATATTCAACCTCCACCTCGGATGGAAGGTTTACGGTGGCGACAAAGACATAGAGCTAGCAGCTGAGTTCATAAAAGAATTATTGAAGGAAGCGCCTCAGAACATGTATATTTCTCTTGAGACCACGTATACTCGTAGACAATTGGGAAGCATAGATGAGATAAAAGCAATAATAGAAGCCGTCGGAGACGAGAGAGTAATAATATCACTTCAACTAGAAAACGTGTTCATGTATGAATTCCACATAGACGAGCACGGAAACTTCCACCAAGCAGACAGAGAGGCTACAAAAGAGTTCTGGCTAAACATATTAAAGAAAGCACTACCATTAAGCAAGGGGTTCCTAAGCCTAAGATTCGCTCAAGTAACGGGTATTTACTTTGGTAGAAGACTACTTAAGAAGAGAGTACCATTAGGAAAAGGCTACCCAAGCCTAACACCTCTAGCTCAAGCACTAGCAGAGTTCATGGTTAAAGAAGTAAGAGAAAAAGAACTACCACTAAGAATGCACTTAATCTACACTGGTACGCCAGAGACAAAATACGAGGACACAATAACACTCTACGCAGAGATAATGAAGCAAGTAGTCCAACACATATAACCCTAACTCTTTCCAAATAACTTAAAGCTATTTTTAAACAAAAGCTCTAGTTTCTTCGATTATAAACATGTTAACATTAAATAACTCTCCAATTTAAAGAAGGGATAGTGTTGAGGAAGCCTAAAAGCCTAGTAGAATTCATAGGCAGGTTCGGCGGGAGGGGGAGTATTAAGGTATTTTATAGGTATCGTGAGGAAGCAGGGATTAGCAGAAGATGAAAGATCTAAGGAAATTACTGGCGAGACTAATAGTTGATACCAGTATACTATTGTTGCCGCTGACTAAAGAAAAGAGATAGAGAATTGCTCGTGAATTCTTAAGGCTAGGTGAAGAGGACTCCAAAACTGCAGACCGGGTTATTCAATATAGCTGAAATGATACCCGTAATGCATAGAATGGGATATGATAGACCCCTGGTACTAGAATATGCTAGCCTCGTATACGAGAAAATAGAGACTATAAACAATATAGAGTATTCTATGTGAATGGGGATCCTCAAAGCAGAGGCTATAAGGAAGGAATACAATATACCATGGGGAGACATATCATCAGCTACATCAGCCCTAACAACTGGGAGCCCCGTGGTAGTATTAGATAATGACACTCACTTCAAATACATAGTAGAAATCGTGAAAGAATTGAAGAAAAACATAGAGATAGTAAGGATAAGCCACCTTAATAAGCTCCTAGCTAAGTAAAAGAGCATACCACAAAGAATACAATATGGTAAAAATATTAGATGGATTTCAAAAAAGCTTGCCTAGAATTAAAATAGAGAAGAAGTTATGGCTCCGCTCTAGATTTTCTCTAGTTTAAGTCTTACCTCAGTCTGCGATCTCAGGGTATCCGCTACTGGACAGTGTGCTTCTACGAATTCTACTAGCTCCTTTATCTTCTCTTCTGGTTCAGGTGACTTTATCTTTAAGTCTACTTCAACCCATTGTAGTCCGGGTTTGAAGCCCTCCATTCCCATAAATCCTCGTAGGTCTAAGAGTCCCTTTGCCTCTACCTCTATCTCATCTATTTGGATCTTCTTTTTATTTGCGTGGAACCTTAATGCTATGGATAAACATGATGCTAGAGCTGCTAACAAGTATTCTATCGGGTTTGCCCCCTTATCTGTTCCTCCTAGTTCTTTTGGCTCGTCAACTACTAGTTTATGGTGTCTTGCTTCTATGTCTACTTTGAATCCCTTTTCTTTTGAAAATGCTTTTACTTGGAACGTGTGTTCAAATTCCATGTTACAACACCGTTTACACTATTAACAGCGTTCAAGTATCTAATAAGCTTTTCTGGAAAAATACGGTTTTTTCCAGAGAAACGAGAAAAACTAAGAGGTTATAGGGATAAACCACGTCTTAACAACACCGCGAGTCTTTCTAAGCTTAGCCAACATATCCCTTATACTAGTCCACGGAGACTCTACTACAGCTATATTAAGACACCACTTCTCCTCAAGTATCTGGTGGTAGAAGCTCGTAATAATAGACTGGTACTCATGGATTATACTTATAACCTTCTCGTCAACTCT
>JALUDQ010000135.1 GCA_027043985.1 Desulfurococcales archaeon | reverse complement strand
GGGAATAGAAAACCCCTACTATAGGGTTATAGAGGACAAGTGTACTGCATGTGGAGTATGCTACGACTTCTTTGGATGTCCCTCGATAATACCCAAACCGGATGGGAAAGCATACATTGACCCTGTGACATGTACTGGTTGTGGTGTTTGCGCAAAGGTCTGCCCGTTTAACGCTATAGTTCCAGGAAAACCAGCTTCGGAGGAATGGAATAAACTATGGTTCTAGAGGTGAGAGATATGAGAACAGTGAACATAGTAATAGTTGGAGTAGGAGGACAGGGACTAATAACTATTGGAAGAATCCTCGGCAATGCCGCAGTACTAAGAAATATCGGTGTACTAGTATCGGAAGTACATGGACTTGCTCAGAGAGGCGGGAGCGTTATAGTTCACGCGAGAATAGGGAATCCTCACTCGCCTCTAGTACCTCTTGGTGGAGCACACGCCCTACTAGGTTTAGAGCTTGCCGAAACCATAAGGTACCTACCATATGTAAACAAAAATACATTATTAATAGTCAATAGACGCTTTATCAGACCAAGCGTGCCAAAAGCACGAATGCCACCAGTAGAAGATACAATAAATAAGCTTCGAGGAAAAGGCCTAAAGGTTATTGATATAAACGCGTTTGACCTTGCATCACGAGCTGGAAGCCCGGTTACAGAGAACATTGTTATGCTTGGCGGTCTAGTAGCAACCAATATACTAGGGGGGATGCTTTCACTAGACGATTTCAGAGAAGCGATAAAGAATACCTTTCCTCCACGATGGCATGAAGTAAATTTGAGAGCCCTACAATACGGATATGATGCTGTAAAAGAGAAACTCGGCGACAAATAATATTAAGTGTTTACAAAGTATTATCCGGGTATTCTCTAGGCTACAACCTCTTTTTATATACTAATAAATATCATATATGGTGACTTCAGTGAAAGACGAGGTAACAATATACTTATTTTTAGATACAAGCAGTGAGAGCAGACATGCTTTAGAAGAAGCCCTCAAGGCAGCTGAGATAGCTGAAAAAGAGTACAACATGAGTGTAAGAATAATACCCATTTACGCTGATGAAATTATTGAAGGATTACCTAGAATCCATGTTGAATCTCTTGTCGTGGCAACGGGACGCTATGCTACTGTTGACGAGATTCTAGGAAAGATTCTAGACGCAATATCTTCAAAAGACTTCTCTGAAACCATAATGGCCTTACCAGCTGTTGCATCAACATATAATGTGTTAGATAAGTAGAAACGCTATTTAACTTGTTAGGTAAAAGGATTCAGCGATAAGATATGAAGAAGTTGTTCATAATCTCTATATTAGCGCTTATACTAATAGTACACGTAGCATCTAGTAATGCTTCGGTAAATGAATGTTATCTTAGAATAAAGTCTCCCGCAACATTAGAGTACTCGCTAGAGAATATTAGAGCTAATAAAATTATTCTTGACATACCATTGCTGGAATATAAGCTTGCAGATAATAGCTATATAGTATTCATGTTCGGATATCCTCCGCTCAATCTCTACGGTTTTGCTATAGTAAGGGAGAATAATACAACTTCATTTTACTCAATAAGAGGTAGCCAGAATAATTGGCACACGGTTAGCTATAATATTAGCGGCAACATTGTAATTATGGTAAAAGTCTATAATAAGACTCTTGAATACGAGTTACTATCAAACGGCCTAGTAGTAGACCATTATATTACTAATACTAGTTTGAACTCGCTAGAACTGAGAAGTATTGTTATAACTATTGCATCACCATATAATTCAAGAAATAGTTGGATTACTTTTAAGAAACTAGTCGTAACAGCAGATAACAACATAATTGTTGATTTAGAAGCAAATAATAACACATTAACAGAAATAAAAGAAGAAGATCTCTTGCATCCTAATAGCGAAAGCATTGAATTGATATGTATAAGGCCCATAACAGTTACTAAAACTATTGCACACAATTATACGACAACTATCTTAGCGAACTCAACAACTATAACAAGAACTATAATAGAAAAGGAAACCCTTACAACAACACTTTATAGTACTATTACAACAACTGTTATAGAAACCATGACGACTACAACAAATATAACTCTGACTAAAACGAATATTTCCGCTACAACACTAACAACTACAACAACCTTCCTTAAGGAAATCCCTTATATACCAACCATATTCTATAGCATACTATTTATATTAGTAGCATTAGTATTAGCCCTACTTATCGTATTATTTCGTCGTAGATGAAAAGTCAAGGTTAGCCTTAAAAATACCCTCATATTACCATATAGTCTAGTATGGTACACAGGTGTTTAGCGGATGGCAAAAAAGGATATTCAAGGATTACCTAAGCGGTATAACTTTAAGGAGATAGAATCTAAATGGCAAAGAACTTGGGAAGAGTGGGGAATATATAACTTTGATAGAAAAGACACTAAGAAGCCAGCTTATTCTATCGATACCCCACCTCCTTACCCGAGTGGAGAATTCCATGTTGGTAACGCTCTTAACCATGCATACATAGACTTTGCGGCAAGGTATAAGAGGCTCCGTGGTTTTAATGTCCTCTTCCCTCAGGGATGGGACTGCCACGGTCTGCCTACCGAGGTTAGAATAGAGAAAAGCCTAGGTAAGACCAAGTATGATATACCTAGAGAAGAATTTATCAAACTAGCGAAAGAGTATACGCTAAAATGGATTAAACCTATGAGAGAAGCCATAAAAAGACTAGGGTGTAGTATTGATTGGACTACCGAGTACATGACCATGGATCCCGATTATTGGAGGAGAACACAGCTCAGCTTTATTGAAATGTATAAGAAGGGCTACGTATATAGAGAGAAGCACCCAGTATTCTGGTGTCCTCGATGTGGTACAGCTTTAGCAGAAGCAGAAATAGAATACGAAGAAGTAGAGAGAGAAATATACTATTATGACTTCGAACTAGTAGATGGCGGAAGAGTTACTATAGCTTCAACTAGACCCGAACTACTAGCTTCATGTGTAGCACTCCTAGTACATCCAGACGATGAAAGATACAAGCATTTAGTAGGAAGGAGAGCAAGAGTACCAATATATAATAGAGAAGTACCTATACTAGCCGATCCAGAAGTAGACAAGGAGTTTGGTACTGGCGTCGTAATGGTCTGTACCTATGGTGATAAAACAGATGTAAAATGGCAACGTCGCTACAATCTCCCCATCATAAAATCAATAGACGAACGTGGACGAATGACAGAGAACGCTGGACCACTCAAAGGATTAACCGTACTAGAGGCCAGGAAAAAGATCGTAGAATTATTACGTGAGAAGGGATATTTAAAGAAAATAGAGAAAATAAAGAGTAATGTAGGAAAATGTTGGCGTTGTCACACACCAGTAGAGATTCTACCTAAAACCCAATGGTTTGTACGGACAAGAGTATTAAGAGAGAAAGTATTGGAGGCTGCAAGACAGATAAAATGGATACCGCCACATGCGAGGAAGAGACTAGAGGATTGGGTTAATAGTCTTGACTGGGATTGGCCTATATCTAGGCAGAGAATATTTGGTACGCCCTTCCCCGTATGGTACTGTAAGAATGGGCATATAATAGTAGCTG
>JALUDQ010000134.1 GCA_027043985.1 Desulfurococcales archaeon | reverse complement strand
TGGGAGACTACTCAGATATATATACAGTGGGTTTCCTCTAGTACTACGATACATCTATGCACTAGTCTATCCAGTAATTATATCTATAGGTGAAGAAATGTTCTTCAGAGGATACGGAGTAAAGGTTCTTGCACTAGGAAGTACTAGATACTCTCATCTAATAGCATCTATAGCATACGGTTTATGGTATGGTGTAGGAATGCCCTTCTATTCACTCGGAGCATTTATAATAGGACTAATATACGCGTTCTTCTATATTAGGAGAGAGTTTAGCTTGAAATCTATAATACTAGCACATTATCTAGCATTACTAATAGGGTGTTTAAGTGCATTATGAGTAGATGGTGTAAAGTATTGCTCAAGATATTTAGTGATCTAAGGGAGAGGAAGCGGGTAATACTGGTTTCACCCTACGCGTCAGCTAACATGGTCTTCCTCTTTGAGGCATTACTCGCTGTATCGGATCTGTATGAGCATATAGGAATAGTTGAGGGAATACCCGTTAGAATAGAACTACTCGAAAAAATAGCTTTAAGTAAAGGCTATGAACCCGAGAAAATATTGGATAAGACCATCGTGTTTAAGCCGGGGTTTAAGCCTACAATACCAGTACTAGTATACGGTCTCGAAAACATTGATTACAAGTCATTAAAACTCTTATCCTACAAGTTCGTTTTCGGAACGACAACAAAGCTCGGAAACCTATCAAGAATCCTATATGCGAGAAGAGCGAGACTGGATCAGGTGGGCAACGAGTATATCCTAACATATGGTTACAAGAAGACTAGGCTAAAAATCACTGATAAAGGTATAGAAGTAGTCTCGTCAGCACCCCCAGGTATTCTTGGACGTGCTCTCTCCGAGATAATGAGGGCTATTGCAGAGTATGGGCCATTAAAGAAAAAAGACGCCGTCTATGTTCTCGTGGGATCGCTTGGAGTTGATAAGAGGTATGCTCAAGCCCTTATAGCAAAACTTGCTGAAAAGAAATATATTAGGATAGAATACGGTTACATTATCGTTGAAGGCTACTCTATATAGATTGCCGGTTTAAGAGGCATTGCCTGGCTCTTTTTACCACCATAGTCTGGTGCTTCTGGATCATCTGCTTCATATACTTCTACTTTTACTGCATTGAGTGCTCTCTTAATATAGTCTATCGACTCGCTTATAACTTCTCTCTCATCTAACGTGTTCTTGAGAATATAGTCTCTTATGTATGGAGGTATCTGTGAGGCGAGATCATAGTATCGTTTTGCTGTCTTCGCTATCCTCTTCTTATCCCTCACTAATGGAAGTATCTCTCTTATGAACTCCTTTAATGGTTTACCTGCTTCCACCATTTCTATCGCTTTACGGAGAAGCGTATAGTTTTCTTGACCGCTAACGTAGAATACCACGCGGTTAATAGTTTTCTTACCAGTTACTCTCGCTATTTCTCTAACATCCTCTATAACCCTATCAAGATAGTATTCTGAAACCTCAGCATCCATATCAATGTATTCCTCTTCAACGCTAGGCCACTTTGCTGTAGAAACGAATCCTTCTCTTCCAGTCTTCTCCCATAGTTCTTCAGCAAGATGGGGTGTTATGGGTGCTATAAGCCTAATCCACGTATCAATAATCTTATCTATAACCCATGCAATAGTTGCTGAGCGCTTCTCATCGCCTAGTTCACCGCTTACACGGTCAAGGTATCTTCTAACATCCTTATCAATTATATACAGTATAGTGTTGGTGGCTTCCCTAAGTTTTACGTCCTCAAAGCTTTGAGTGATGTGTTCAATGTTTCTCTGAAGTCTACTAAGAATCCATTTATCGATTTTCCTTAGCTCTTCCCTCCTATCCCCTTTATAGTGCTTCTTAACGATCTCGTGGAGTCTCATAATGTTTTCTTCAAAGCGTCTAAGGTGGTCTAAAACGCTTTCAGCGAGCTCGTCTGTGAAGTCAGCATCTTGTCCAACTTCTGCGGCTAAGAGTACTGCAGCTCTAACAACGTCGGGGCCGTAGAGGTGGTTCATTATCCTGAGAGGTATTACGTTGCCAAGGCTTTTACTCATCTTGTGGCCTCTAAGGAGTACCCATCCATTAACAACTATCTGCCTAGGCCATTTCTCTTCGGGGAATATTGCTGCATGATTATATATGAAGAATGTTAAGTGGTTTGGTATTAAGTCCTTACCGCTGTGCCTTGAATCTAGTGGATACCAGTAATCGAATTCTCGTCTAAGTTCTTCTAGGACTTTAACTGATACACCCGTATTCTTTGAAACTTCTTTTACGTCGCCTTTGCCTAATAACACGTAGTCCCAGAACTCGTAGGTTAACTGCTCTGCCCTAAGACCATATTCTTTTATCTTATGTGATACCGTGTAATAAGCCATGTATATTGTTGAATCACTTAAGCTCTCAATAATCCATCCGGGGCTCCATGGAAGCTCTGTTCCCAGTCCACGAGTTCTAGCGCATGCTCTACGTTGAACCCACTCAATAGTATACTTGAAATCACTCGTGTATTCTGGTGGAACGATCCTCATCTTTGAGAAGGCTTTTCTGGCAAGCTCTTTCCACTCCGGTTTACCATAGTCGAGGAACCATTGATCCTCTAATACCTTTACAACTATTTCAGCACCACAGCGGCAGTAGACAGGCTTATTCATGAGCTCGTACATTATGTCAGCAAACCCGGCTTCTCTAAGCCATTTTGCAACGTGTTCTCTCGCCTCACTAACTGGTCTACCAGCAATCCATGCTTTTACAACACCCTTGAGATAAGAGCGTGCTGGTTCTCCGAGGTCTTGTGCAACATAGCCTACAATATCTTCTCTCATAATACCGTATTTGAACTCTGCACCATAAACCTCCTTGGTCGCCTCTTCTAGTTTCTCTCTATCCTCTTGACTACGTATACCCATTTTCTCAACTACTTCAACAGCGGGTAAATCACCATAGTCTTTCACTCTTATTAATGGGCGAGGCTCTAGTTCATCTCTCCTAACATTATACTTGCGTAATACGTCTTCATCTAAGTCTCGGATAGCAGCGTAGTCATAGGGTGCATGAGCGGGCACGCTCATAACTATTCCGGTACCAGTATCCGGGTCTACGAAACTAGCTGGTAGGAATACTACCTTCTCACCAGTAACCGGGTTTCTTACACGTTTGCCGAGGATTTTTTCTCCCTTAAACTTCTCTATGACTTCTACTCTTTTCTTCTGGAACTTTAGCTTAAAGGCTGCTCTCTCACTTATAACCCATGTCCGTCCATCTATTACTGCTTTAACGTAGTCTGCATCTGGGTTTATCCACATATTCGTTACTCCGAAAACAGTCTCTGGTCTCAGGGTAGCAGCTGGGTAAATGATGCCCTCTTCATCGGTGAAGAAGAGTAGTGTCCACTCACCTATCTCTGGCTCCTTATCATCCTTAGTGTCATGCATTCCAACGGGCATGTTGTGTACTGGGCACCAGCCTACTGGATGGGTTCCTTTTACCAGGAATCCTTTTTGTCTAAGTTTCTCAAACTGCCATCGGATGAAGGCTTTAAACTGTGGGTCTATGGTTGTAAACTCTCTTCTCCAATCAATACTAAAGCCTGTCTCTGATAGAGACATCTTACTTATCT
>JALUDQ010000133.1 GCA_027043985.1 Desulfurococcales archaeon | reverse complement strand
CTACTATATTGGTGGTTACGGTTGACTAAGCTCGCTTTAGTGATACT
Organism: Desulfurococcales archaeon; assembly: GCA_027043985.1. Lineage (GTDB taxonomy): Archaea > Thermoproteota > Thermoprotei_A > Sulfolobales > WANQ01 > JALWGO01. Next base: position 3,586 of record JALUDQ010000133.1, on the reverse strand, counting down.
TAGCCTACTATTACTTGCCTTCGGGTCCTCCTTTATAGCTAGCAATGCTAGTGTAAATGATGGGTTTCTTCGCTTAACTATTAATGATAACAGGATAATTTTTGATGCTAGTATTCTCGGAGGTGGATCGAGTTCTTCTTTCCTGGTTTCTGGAAGTATTAGAAGTGACAAGTTCTTATCTGCTGATCTACGGTTTCATATTATTTCAAGTATTCTTCAATTCTTTCTAAGTATAAGTGGAATCGAGTTCAAATACATTGATATCGGTATTAGGAGGTATTCCGAGTTCGATATGTATAAGCTGAATGGCTCTCTAGAAATAGTGGTCAACGAACACGTGTTGAAGCTTTTAATGAATTTCGATGTACTCGTATCGGGGAATACCTCTATCGAGAAAATAAGGGTCAAGGGGGCCGTTATTCCAGTATCTAGTGATCAGAAACTCGATATTCTCGCTCTCTCGCTAGTAGACGATGTCTTAAGGGACTTCTTCGATAGAGTTGAAAACTTGTCTTCTGGTCTCGTTAAAGCAATGGATATTAATGTAGAACGTATTCCCACGACTAAGGGGATTGGCGCTCGTGTTGGAGTTCTACTAGATGTTAATAATCCTAGAGCTGCTTGGAGATCTATTATTGGCAGCATATTTGAACCGGGGTTTTTCGATTACTTAGAGCTAGTCTTTGATAATAGGGTTAAGGACTACGTATTAGACTTAAAGGTAATCGTTGACAGCGATGAGAGTATTCGTGGCAGTATGTCCATAGTATTTAATGAGAGTTTTAGTGAGCTATTGGGGTTAAACCATACTAGCCTAGTCTCAGAGGCAACGTTAACCTATTATGGTGCTCCAAACGTAACTGTATTTAATATAACCAATATGGTTTTAGAGCCTAGAGACACGCTGAAGGAAGGTTTACGTGAAGTAGGCTTATTCTTCTATCGTTTAATAGGTGAACGCGATATTATGATTATACTGCAATCTAAAGATACCAGCCTAGACGTTGAGAATGTTCCAGTAGAACCCCTTTCCATTAACGAGACTAGTATTGTATGGGATAAGAGTACTGCCTTATTGTATCTTGACAAAACAGTGGTATTGAAAAACAATGTAGATGCAAGCTATTTGTTCGTCTTCTTAGTCGTTGTATTGGCCGCCCTAGTATTGTTCTATGTTGCTAGACGTGTGAGGTGGAAGTAGTTGCACGCTCGTACTCGTTCTCTTATGTGTGTTTTATTCTTCTATTCCTAGTTGATGATAAAGTTTTTATTTCTGTGGTGAGAGCTTTAACTTGATGTTAAAGTTCTAGTTCTGAGCATAACCAAAAAGTTGTGAGCACACCATAGTTATTATACCAGGATTACTGGTCTAGGAGAAAGCCCCGTAACTGCTAGATCAATGCATTCTACTATATCGCCTATTCTAAGTAGTGATGACTTTACTTTTTGGGTTAAACCCTTCCTGCAGCGCGGCATTATTACTAGATCGTGTTCTTCTAGTAATTCTACTAGTTCTTGAGGTTTCTCTATTCTCCTATCATCTATATTATAGCTTATCCCCTCCTTGTCTAGCAGTTCTACTAAGCGACTACTTGCCTCTGAGGAGAAGCTTGCATTTACTGTTAAGCTTGCATTTAACCGCTTTACTAGGTCTTCTATAACTTCTTTCAATAAATGTATTCTTTCTTCTACTATCTCTATCGGTAGGACAAGTATTCTTTCGACCTCGTATTTATCGCTTGGTGTTAGAGCGGTATAAACAAATATGGGAACGAATGTTCTCTCAATTATTTTCTTAGCGGTGGACCCTATAACCCCTACTGGGATCATCTCGTTTCTTGATGTTGAGATTACGATAAGATCTATTGGATTTCGGGTGGCATAATCTGCTAGTTTTTTAACTGGGTTTCCCTTCATTATTACTTTCTTAATAGTTATAACACCTTTCTCGAGTAATGCTAATTCTACATCATGTATTGCATCCTCCATTATCTTCTGCATTGTATCATGGTAAAGAGAGGTTAAGAGATAACGCGATTTTATCTTGGGTATAACCGCTACGAGATGATATACAGAACTAGGATAAAGTCTGATAATGTATTGGGAGGCTTTCACTATTCTTTCGCTTTTAACAGTACATATCATTATGTTTCTTGGAGGTATGTTTGGTTTGATAAAGTATCCTCCCCTCAGTAGTGTAGTATAGTGTATCTGAGGACTAAATATATAGATGAAAACCCTACTGTTAGGAAGAGTACTGGCATACCGTAGCGCATGAATGTTTTAAATGATATATGGTATCCATGTCTATCAGATATACCAGCTACAACAACGTTTGCGCTTGCACCAACTATTGTGCCGTTACCGCCTAGGCATCCGCCTAGGCTTAGAGCCCAGTATAATGGTATAGCATCTACTCCTATTGTTCTTGATATGGCTGCTATAACTGGTATCATAGACATTACGAAGGGTATGTTGTCAACGAAGGCCGAAACTATAGCTGATATCCATACGATTAACAGTAATAGTACGGTAAAGTCGGTGGTCATGGAGGAGATACCGTTTGCTATAAAATCCATTACGCCTAGTCTCTCTACTCCACGTATAACTACGAACATGGCGACGAAGAATACTAGTGTTGACCAGTCAACGTCTCTTAAAATATTTTCTATATCAATGTTACGTGAGAGCAACATGAGTAATCCTACTCCTATGAGGGGAGGTATTGCTGGAGGATATTCAAAGATGTCTTCTAGAAGAAACATTACTAGGACAAGGAATAGTACTCCCAAGACGCGGTAGAGCATTGATCTATCAATATAAGTTTTACTGGCTTCTATCTCGCCTAGCCTTCCTACTCTCTTTTTATAATGTACTATCCACTGCGAGTACATTATCCTAATTAATACTAGGAATAAGAGAAAGTCTAATGCTACCGCTGGCGCCAAATTGAATATGAAGGCATTAAATCCTAGTCCAGCCGCTGAGCCTATGATGATGTTGGGTGGATCGCCTATGAGGGTTGCTGTACCACCTATATTTGATGCAAAGACCACTGCCATTAATACTGGTCTAGGGTCTATGCGGAGCTTATCCATTATCTCTAATACTATCGGAGTTATCAGTAATACTGTTGTAACATTATCTATAAAGGCTGATACAACAGCAGTTATCGTTGTCAATGTGATTATTAGGAGAAATGGACTTAAGTAGAACTTCAATAGTATCTTTGATGCAAGGTATCCGAAGATACCCGTACGGCTCAATACACTTACAATCATCATCATCGACATTAATAGGAGAATAGTATTCAAGTCTATTCCACGGATAAGGTCCGTATAATCAGTGAAGCGTAGTATTACGTTTAATATTAATATTATTGATGCACTGAGAAGCGCTGCCGCCGTTCTATGCATTACTTCAAAGACTAGTAGACCGTAGAGTATCATAAGGACAGCAAAGCCTATAGATACGTGTAGTAAGTCTATTTCCATTCATATGCGCCTCAGCCCGCGTAAGCCTCTATCAATGTGTTCTGAGCCTACGATAGGAGTGTAGAGTTGGTGCAAGTTATTATTTTTAACCT
>JALUDQ010000132.1 GCA_027043985.1 Desulfurococcales archaeon | reverse complement strand
GTATGCCTATCTTCAAACTATATTCTTGTGCTAGCTTTACAATTGTCTCAAGCTTGTCTAGGTGCTTGAAGGGCCAGGGATAGTCTAGGCTCAACTCTATGTATGAGAAGCCAGCTCTAGCTATACTAGCTAGTACTTGCTCTATGTTTTTATCACCATACCATACAGGATAGCCTATGAGAACCAATTCTTCTTCGCCTCAAGAAACTTGTTTATAGCATCTATGTCTGGAGCATATACTGTATGATCTAGTCTAAAGCCCTCATCTCTTGATGGACACGAGCATTCCTCCCAAGATAGGAGACTAGCACCCAGATTACTACAATATCTAACAATACTCACAATAAGGGTTCCACTATTCCATGCAAGCCTAGCGATTCTCTCAGCACCAACAGCTTCACGAGGAACCCTCACGCAATCTCCGTCAATAAAGACACCGTTACCCGTTACACCGGGTCTATAGAGAAGTATGAGGATGTCCGGGTAAGTATTAGAATAAATATACATTATCTTTTCCTCAAATCCTCGGCGCCTAAAACCGAGAACATGGAATCTTATCCTACCCAACTGATTTCCGAGAGCACGTGCAGCTATGGGGGCAAAAGATTCTTCTAATACTACGTCAACATGGCTACCTCTAGCTATTTTTTCAATAATAGTTCTTAGAGCCCTCTCCCATCCACTAATAATACTTCCTGTTACTATTGTCACTCTATTCTTCAACGTCCTCCCCACAAGCATCTCAACATGAATACCTCTTGTTGGAGTGTCAAGCCAGGCTATAGTTACCTCATATTATAAAATTATGAGTAAATCAAGGGAGAGCTAGCTATAATATTCTTCAAGTATTCTAATGAGGATATCACTGGGTTTCTCCAATTCCTCTATAATACTGCTTGAATCTACGTGATATTTATCTGGATCCCGTAATATTTTCTCCAAAATGTTTAGAGCTTCACTAGTATTCCTTGTCTTATATAATGGTAGCCCTAGCCTCATAACACATTCATCGACATCAAGTCTCCCTGGGAACAAGTTTATACCAGGAACACCTAGTAGCGCGGCTTCTCTAGTCATAGTTCCACCGCCCGAAACTACTGCGGCAGCATAGTATTCTAGGCTCACTCCGTGTACGGGGTCATCGAGTATGATAACGTCCTCTAATTCCTTGAGCTCCTCCCACTGGTCACCGTAGCGTGGTAGTGCTACAACCTTGACCCTACCTGCTAGTTTCTCTACTATTTCTGAAACCCTTACACTATTATTCTTCGGATAATATGCAGCGTAGCGTTCCTCTAAGCGTACTACAACATATTTTTTCTCCTCTAACCCTAGGTTCTCTAGTACCTTGGGATCCGGTTTCTCAATCTTAATCCACTCTAGCTCGTCGAACCCATTGTATTGTAAGAGTCTTGTCTTAGAATAAGTATATGCTTCTATTTTTTCTCGAGGAATACAGTATGAGAACAATACGGTATCAGCTAGAGGTAAAGCGAGACGACTAGCTGGAACACTATGGGGTGAGTCCGTTAAAGCAATATATGGTATACCTAGTCCAAAGGCTACTCTAGAAGCGCTGGGACTAGGATACGCTATTAGAACTCTAGGAGATTCACGTTCAACTATATTAACAAGGTTTTTTGCACGCTCCAAGTCAGCTACCAGTTTACCAATGAGTCTCGATCCACCATAACCTCCAACTATTAGCGGCTTAACACCATGTTTTTCAGCAACTCGGACAGTATAGTCATAGTCTCTAACCGTCAAAAAGACCTCGTAACCCCTAGATAATAATACCTTAACTATACTTGCAGCAAGCAATGCTTGTTTAGGTGTTAATGCGTCAAGCCATATTTTACCCACTTTTAACATCCCGTTACGATCTATTGATCCCTAACTACTAAATATTACTCCACTAAAAAATAACATCACGGTTGTAAGAGCTATGCGGGAGGAGCTTATTAAGGAAATAATGGAGCTAGCTAAGGAGAACTCCTTCCACGTTGAGAGAAAAAATGGTAGTATAGTTATACGATCCGAAAAAGACTCCCCAATAACACTAGTAGTTGAGCTCCACGGAGAAAATGAAATTATGATAGGGTTTCAAGCAAAAGACCTCATAGATTATATTGAAGAGCTAAGAGATCATGATGAAAACGTGGATGAGATCATTGAAAGCCAATTAGACGACTTAAAAAGCATAGCCTACAAGATAATAAACAAGTTCTCTAAGAAGGTTAAAGTAGTAAACAAACTTAGAGAGACAGAAATCGATATAATTGAGGAACTAGAAGAATAGCTCAAGCAATAAACAATAGCATAGAATGAGAAAATATTCTAGTTAATTATGACTTTATTTAACTCTGAATAAATCCCGCATATCATAGTATGATCTAATATACTCGTCTATTTTCTTAAGAGCTTCCTGTGTTTCCATTTCCCATGTCTCCTTATAGTACTTGTATAGCCTACCCTGCCATAGCCCGAAGAGAGATTCTAGTATCTTTACACGTATTATATGGTGTGGTTCTCTTCGGAAAACATTATATGCTTCGGCTAGGATTTCAATCCACGTTATTGGATCTATTCCCTCCTTTTGATCTATACTTTTCTTTATTTTTTCAATTGTTTCTTTTCGAAATATTTTCTCGTAGAGGTTCTGGTGTTTCTTTAAAGCTTTTTCAAATTCCTCCCATGCTCTAAGAGGATTTACTCTAACTTCTATTGGATACATTGTGGGGGGTTTCGGCTCATCTATTAGTGGTGGTTCTATTATTCCGCTTGTCTTTATATTGCTCCATACGTTATCGTATTCTATTAGAACTGTGAATAAGCTACCAGTAACTTCTATGAACATTTTTCTAAGGCTTTGCGCTGGGTCTTTTGCTTCATGTATTTTTGCTCCTAGAAAAGCCTCACATACCTTAGTCTTATTAGCTAGAGCTGTGTGAGTGAGGAAAATATCTACGCCGAATAACTGTGTCCATGGGTTAGAAGTCCAGAGCTGACTCTCTGCTAGTATTTCTACTAGGTCGCGGTTTAACCCAAAGTCTCCGCCTATGGGTTGTTTTATATTTATACTGTAAGCTATTGTGGTCAAAGGCCTTGCTACGAAATTAGTTATGGTTGCATCATATTTATGTCTAATATAGAAGGGAGCCACATACCCACACTGCTCGGTCGCTTTAACCATTAGGGCAAGCCATTCTGGAGAAATACTCCTTAAATCACTATCAAAGAATACTAGACTGGTAGCACTAGAATACTTTGCTGTTAACTCTATTATTGTACGCATCGCGGCTCCTTTTCCTGGTGCTCTCACATTTGGGACAAGGAGAATGTTTTCTCCAAGTCTTCTCCTAAGAACTCTTACAACTCCCAAAGTACCATCACTCGACAAGCCATCACATACTATTATCGCATACTTCTTGCTAGGATAATATTTCCTAAAACCCTCAACTATATTGTGTACCACGTAGCCTATTGTATGAGCAGTGTTTCTCGAGGGTATACCCACTATTACTTCGGCATCAGAAATTCTTGCTGCAACCTCCTCTAATTTATCGTATCCTTTCACATAGGGGAACAATTGTTTCACCACATTATTTCCTAGGTTCAATTATTACTGCATCG
>JALUDQ010000131.1 GCA_027043985.1 Desulfurococcales archaeon | reverse complement strand
CAATATGTATAGGGGTCCCCAGTTCTCCGGTAAGACCTTTTCATACAATAGTAGCTTGTTTTCAGCAAACTTTAGGTTGAAGTAGACTTCGGGTAACGCTATTTCACTTGGTACTAGTCTCTCTAGATCAGAGCCCAGCTCATATCCTCTTAACTCTCCTCTCGGTTGCCTAACCACTTTTCTCCTAGCCCTAATATTGTGGCGAGGTAAACCGCTTAGGAGGGCAAGGATTCTCTGGACATCAGTATTCCTTGCTAGTCTTAGTACCTCGTGTACTCGATCCTCAAAAAATAAGCTTGAACCTGTTCCAGCCGCTATTCCCTGAGCTATTCTCTGTATCTTCTTAGCCATTTCTGCTTCTTCAGCAGCTCTTCTCAGTGCTTCACGGCTTATCTCCTCGATCTTCTTTTCCAGCTCGTTTTTCTCTTCTCTTTCTCCTTCATCTCCCTCTCCACCTAATCCACCTACACCCTGCTTCGATTCTCCTCCTCCACCAGCTCCCTGGTTTAAGCCGTGTTGTTCCATTAGCTCCAATACTTTCTCCAAGTAGCTTACAGCCATAACCATGCTTGTAGAAGAATCTGCTATAGTGTGTACTTTTACCTGGTCTACGTAGGGGTCGGTCATCATAGACGATATAAGCCTATATTGTAGTATTTTGTCTCTCGGTATATCCTTTGGGGCTTCTAGGACTGGTAGTGGGAGATAGTAGGAGTAGAAAACATCTATGGCAAGACTCAAGGGTAAATCGTCTTCTTCTCCTCGAAGCTTCTTTAATGCTCCGAGTACTCTTTCACCCCTATAGACTACGATTGGATCCTCATAATCTATTCCCCGTAGGACTCCGCGGTCTTTTTGTCTTGTTTTAACTGGTTTCATGGGTGATTAGAACCCCAGTTTTCGTGAAACTTTTTCGAGTAGAGTATCTATCTCGTATACTACTTCTTGGGCTCTAGACTCTACTTGTTCGTTTCCACTTTCTCTAGCAAGCTCTAGTACTCTTTCCCTTGCTATCCTTAGGTTTCGGTGTACTTCTACTAGTCTTGGATCGTATTCGGGTATTCCCTCTATTATTCTCGCTAGCTCTCTAGTATTATTCTCTATATCAGCTAGTTCACGCAAGTATTTTGCGGGAGTCTTCAACTCCTCAGCTATTATAGCGAGCACCTTGTCAAGGTCATCTTCGTCTCTTGGTGCAACGTATTTTAATACTATGAGGTCTTCTTCGCTAGCAATAGTTCTACCAGATAGAACTGCGTTAGCTGCTATCACTTTTAAGGCCTTGCCCTTGCGCCTATCGGTTAAATGTACTCCTTTCTCCTCAAAGATAGCATAGAGTTTTATTAGCTTCGTTTTAACTGGCTGGTAATCCACCTCTAGTACTGTCTGGTGTAGTTGTTTTAGTTCCGCCAACCCCATTATCGGTTGGGGTACTGGTATTTTACCGGACTCGATATTCCATGCAGCATCTAATAATTCGCTCCACTTGTTCTCTTCTACTGGTCTCGTAAAGTGTCTTAATAGCATACGGTCGTAGAGAGCTTCCAGCTCTGGTTCGTCTGGTATTCTATTGCTTGCCCCGATCATAGTCCATAAGGGTACTCTTATCTCAGTATAACCGTCGTATAATACTCTTTCCTGAAGAATACTTAAGAGAGCGTTTAGAACTGCTGAGTTAGCGTTAAAGATTTCGTCTAAGAACGCTATTTCTGCCTCGGGTAGTTTGCCCCTGGTAATCCTCTTGTATACTCCTTCTTGGAGACCCTTTATATCGAGTGGTCCGAAGAGTTCTGCTGGTTCCGTATACCTTGTGAGAAGGTATTTGAAGAATCTCACGTTTAAGAGTTCAGCTGCTCTCCTTGCTAAAGCTGACTTAGCAGTACCCGGCTCACCTACTAGTAGTACGTGTTCTCGTGCAAGTAGTGCTAGGGTTAGCACCTTTGCTTCTTCTTCTCTACCAACAAATGGGTAAGCTAATTCTACCATAAATTTTCGTGGTAGCTCTAGGTTACCAGTATTTCTCATGTGCATGTTTCAATACTCCTAGGAAAGTGTAGGGAAAACTTGGGCTAAAAGCCTACCCACCATGCTCTTCTTAACATGTTACATGAATTATTGCAAGTACTTTCCTCTTATCTGTTAACAACCTATCTACTTTTCCCAGTACTTTTGGGGTCTTATCAATAACTATTTCTACTCCCTTCTCCTTAAGGTCTTCGAGGAGCTTCTTTGCATCCGGTGTTAGTGGTAGGGCACCGTATTGTCCGTTTCCAATGACGAGGTATTCTATGTTGCTTGTTTTCTCTAAATAGTATTCTAGTTCTTCTCTAGAAAGAGGTGTATGACCATATTCGCTCCTATACTTTTTCGATAGATCCTTTCTACGCTTCTCTAAGAGTCCATTAGGATATAATACTATATCATGTTCGTACCTCTTACCATTAACTACGATGTAGCCGAAACCAGTCTCCTCCAGCAAACCCTAATCCCCCACGATATGTTTCTAAGTATTATCTGTACCTTAAAGTATAAACTATTTGTACTAGCTACTCTACGCTTATTCTTGGTGGATGAGGAGCCCGGATTTCAGCTGATAGTATATGAGGACGAGTTGCTCCCCCGACACCTTTTTCTCCGTTAATCTTTTTACTACATGTCTATTGTATCTAAGATTAGATGAATCGATTCAAGGTGGCTTGTGGGTGAAAATACCTAGGTTAAACCTACTGCTCCTCCCAGTCTTCGTATTGCTAAGTGTTACTATAAGGATTGCTAGTGATGCACTACACTTACCCGGCTATTATACGAGTAGTGGAGCTATTGCAATGACTTTCTTCTTTTCCCCTCTATGGGGTATTCTTTCGGGGCTCGTCTCTGGCTTATTGCTTTCAATCTATTATAATGTTTACCTAATAGCCTTCTGGGTTCCAGCATTTGTTGGAGCTTTAGCTGGGTATGCTTGGAGGAAAACACATCCACTAGTTGGAGGCCTAGTTGCTGGTTTCTCACAGCTAGTCGGCTGGACTATAATCTATGTCCTAATTGGTGGTGTTCCGGAAAGAATTCTATGGTATTGGAGCCAGCGTGGCTCCCTAGTACTACTATTAGATGGCTTTATATCCACACTTATTGCGGCTGGAATAGTCTATGTTATCCCCCGGATGATAGCCAAGTATTCCTCGGCTAAGACTTCAGCTATATTATCGGGTATACTTGTTGCAGTATTAGTTGTCTCGGCTATAACGGTGTACAGTAATGAGTGGGGTATTGTAGAAGCCTTTCCCGATCATGAGGGGTATGTAAAGGTTCATACTAAGATGGACTTAGTATGGTTGTGGATGGGTGAAAAGGGAATAAACAACTACTATTACCCTACAACAAGGTTTACTCGTGGAAGCCCAGGATACCAGGTATGGATAGGTCTATACTGGATTCAAGGATACCATGATGTAAGAGATGTTAGCCTAGTTTCGCAATTTGCTATCTGGGACCAAGACTTCTGGCTACGCCTACACGGGTGCCCCAACCCCTACACATATGTCATAAGGGTTCGAAACATTACAGAAATAGAATACAAGGGCTACAAAGCCTACCTAATGTATGGATCAATGGTGACGAGAAGCGATGTAAAACCCTATGAGGAAATA
>JALUDQ010000130.1 GCA_027043985.1 Desulfurococcales archaeon | reverse complement strand
GGAGTATTAGCAGCTCTCGGAGACCGTATGGGTGTAGGCAAGGAAAGCGATGTATACGTGGGGCTTACTCCAGCGGAGGAAAAAGTTATAGTGAAATTCCTACGCATAGGGCGTACAAGCTTTAGACAGACCAAGCGTGTTAGAGACTATACTCGTGATAGACCAGAATATGGCTGGCTCCTCCAATCAAAGGTAGCGGCTGAGAAGGAGTATAAGGCTTTAGACCTATTATGGAAGGCTTCTGCTAAGGTTCCACGACCTATAGGTAGGAGTAGGCACGTAGTGGTAACGAGTTATCTTGAAGGAATAGAGTTATACCGTTATAAAGATCCCATGGACCCCGAATACATGTTAAAAGTAATACTCGATACTCTTAGGAAAGCATACCTAGAAGTAGGAATAATCCACGGAGATCTAAGCGAATACAACGTACTGGTAGTCGTAGACGAGGAAAGGGGGGTTGAGGAACCATATATTATTGATTGGCCCCAATACGTTTACCGAGAAGATCCTCAATCAGAATACTTGTTGAGAAGAGATGTAGAATACATTATAAGATTCTTTAACCGTAAATACAGATTAAAGAACATAGAGGTAGAGAGAGCCCTCTCCTACGTCCGGGGAGAAATTAATGAAATCTAACGACAAGCAGCCGTCCTTAACTGTTATGGGCGTAGACCTACTCTACCACGGAGGTAAGGGTAGAGCACCTCATTTCTCAGTAGTAGTCCTAAGAGACAATGAGATAGTAGCGGAGAACCCAGAGGTAAGCCTCCATAGACTGATAAGACTCTTATGGGAGTATAGGCCAAACATACTAGCTGTAGACAATGTCTTCGAGCTAGGAGAAGATGAAAGGAAACTAGCAAAATTCTTCAATTTAATTCCACCTGAGGTAAGAGTAATACAGGTAACGAGATGGCCTGAGGGTTTCCTAAAGATAAAGGAGGCGGCGATTAGAGCTGGGTTAGAGGTAGCTTACGGTAAACCTTCACCTCTTAGAACAGCTTATCTCGCAGCACTAATAGCGTCAAAAGGCTATGGTACAGAGGTTAAGCTCTACGAGGAGAAGACTAAGATTATAATCTCGAGGACAGCCAGCATAGGACCAGGCGGGATGAGCCAGAATAGATACAAGCGTAGGCTTAGAGGTATAGTGTTAAGCCTAACACGTAAGATAAAGGAATCACTAGACCGTTATGGATTAGACTACGACCTCACTTTTAGGAAGTCGGGTGGAGGACTCGACAGTAGCGTATTCATAGTATATGCTCCTAGGGAGAAACTGTACGGTATAGTTAAGCCTCTAAAGACGAGTGATGTTAGAATAGAGATACGCCCAATATATAAGCCCAAGATAAGCTTCCTCCAACAAGAACGTGAGAGACAGCTTCAAAGATACCTTATAGTAGGTGTTGATCCCGGAATATCAACTGGCCTAGCAATACTAGACATAGACGGAGCCCCACTCGAAATAATAAGCGGTAGAGGCTTGGATAGAAGCGATATAGTAAACCACGTCCTAGCACATGGTACTCCAATTATAGTTGCAACAGACGTAAACCCAGTACCGGAAACAGTTAAACGACTAGCAGCAATGTTCAACGCCGAACTCTACGTGCCATCACAAAGCCTTAGTAGCGATGAGAAGAGACAAATCGTACAAGAATACATTTCAAAGTATCACTGGATAACAGTTGAAGACAACCACCAGCGAGACGCATTAGCAGCAGCAGTTAGAGCTTTTCGAAGCATAGAGTCTAAGCTAAGACAAGTTGAAAGCTATGTATCAAAACTCGGCCTAGAAATACAGGTAGACAAGATCAAAGTAGCAGTAATAAAGGGTAAGAGTACCGCTGAAGCAGTCGAGGAGGAGATAGCAAAACTCTACGAGGAAGAAGAGGAAGGAGAAGAAGAAGGAGAACGTGAGGAGAAGACAGAGGTTATCCAGGAGGAAAGCGAGGTTGAAGAAAGGCTTCGAGAAGAAATAAAGAGGTTGAAGAGAGAACGCCAGTATCTCAAAGAGAGGGTTAGAGAACTAGAGGAAAAGGTAAGTCACCTAGAATTCGAGTTAGACTATAAGAGCAAGGTTATTGAACCAGATGAGACTACGGCAAGGACTATTGAGATGCTTAAACAGGAGGTAAGAAGGCTAACAGAGTATTCTCGTAGTCTTGAGTCGGAGATAACAGCTCTTAGAAACATGATTGCTTCATCGAGTAAGCTATTCTTGATGCTCATGCGCGGAGAAGCTGTGCCAGCTAAGAAGATACACATGCTTACATCAGATGCTCTAGCTAAACTAGAGAGAGAGTATGGAGAATTGCGTGAAAATGATATACTATACATTGAGAATCCGGGATACTTTGAAAAAGGAGCACTAGAGAAGGCAGCTAAATCAAAAATACTCGCCGTAATACTAGATGAAATTGAGGGAGCAGGTCTAATAGACGCATTGAAGAAGAAGTTTATCCCCGTATTGAGAAAAGACGACTATTCTATAGGCGAGTTATACGGATCACTATTGGTATCGAAGAGAATAATAGAAGACGCTAAAAGAGCTAAGAAGAAACTCGAGGAGGAAGCTAGTGCTCGTGAACGTGCAAGAATACTAGAACTCCTAAAAGAATACAAGGCCAGGCGTAGAAGAGAGCTCCTAAAAGAAATAGAAAAATAATCTACTCATCACGTAGAAACATAGTCTAATACAGTGTTACACGTTCATTTAGTATTAGTTCTGTCAACTTCTTAATATTACTCAATTCCTCGTCAACAATACTCTCGGCATCGCTCTTCATAGTATTAGTTATCTTGCCATTGGTTGGCAGTAGTTTCACATTAGCAACAAGCGGGTCGTCTATTGGGCGACCTATTTGGCTAAGAATGCTAACGTAGACTTCTTTTACATTACCTATCTCAGAATATATTCTATTAGCTATGATGCCCGCTAAGACATTGTAAAGTTTACCCACGTGGCTGACCGGGTTCTTGCCAGCTGTTGCCTCAAGGCTCATGGGACGCATAGGTGTTATGAGACCGTTTGCTCTATTACCCCTACCAGTTGCGCCATCGTCACCGTGTTCTGCTGACGTACCAGTAACTGTTAAGTATACTAGTCCCTTCTCCGGTCTATCAGCACTGTTAACATATACTTTTATGTCATAGTCGGGTGCGATATTGGATGCTAGACTCAATACGCGGTTCGCTAGTTCTTCTTTAACGGCTATGTAATGGTCTACATCTGGTACAAGCTTAGATATCATAGCTGCAGCAACCGTTATCTCGATAGTCTTATCACGCCTAAGGCCCATAACCTTGATATCCTCCCCCACCTCTGGTAGCTCCTTCTTAACATTAGGCGAGTTTAGATACCGCTCGGTCTCATACACTATTTTCTCCAAGGTTGTCAGCGGCGCGTATCCTACTCCAAAACTAGTATCATTTGCTAGAGGCATCTCCTTGCCGAGCTCATATACTTTAACTAGATCGGCACTTCCCTTACCTATCTTATAGTCTATTATAACGTGTTCCTCCGGGTTAAGATACCTCATATTGTGTTTAATCCAGTCCTTAGCGGCACTTATTATTAGTGTTCCCACTGGTATTGTTTCAACTCCGTCTTCTACTTTAACCTCAGTTGTAGCTCTCCCAGCAACAATAATATATATAG
>JALUDQ010000129.1 GCA_027043985.1 Desulfurococcales archaeon | reverse complement strand
CAAGGAGGGTTAACTCTATCGAGGATTATAGGTCAAGCAGCTCTCTTAAAAGGATACCATGTTAGGATAGGTGAAACTTTAGGGATGTCTCAGCGGGGCGGGATAGTTCAAAGCTATGTTAGGATAGGTGATACTGTAGAATCGCCTATAGTAGGTGAAGGAGAAGCTAACGCCATACTAGGATTAGAACCAGTTGAAGCTCTACGTGCTGCTAGAAGATATGCAAACAATAGCACGCTAATAATAGTAAATACAGAGCCTATTCATACAATCACTACTATTGCTGGAAGAGAAAAGTATCCCCCATTACTCGATATATTGGATGAACTGAGAACTATATCGCGGAACATGATAGCATTAAATGCAACAGAATATGCGAAGAATAAGGGGCTTCCTTACTCTATAAACGTAGTCGTCTTAGCTGTTTTCGCCTCAAAGACAAGCATAATAGAACCGGAATACTATATTGAGGGAATAAAGACCTTTGTACGAAGATTAACTAAGGAAAACATAGAGCTATTTAACGATGTTCTAAGAAATGTTGATAAGATTATAACAATGTTTTCTCAATGAAAATATTAGAGACTTCTCAACTCTATACTTACTCTTTTATTATTTAACTCGATTACTGCATAGTAGCCCCATTTTAACGGACCGGGATTAACCATGGTAGTTCTACCCATCTTATCTATTCCTCTAGATTCATGTATATGACCAGTAATGACTAGTAATGGCTGTTTCTCCTCAATAAAAGCCCTTACACTACGACTCCCAACATGTGCACCAGTACGTACTATATCCAAACGCGTATCATAGGGTGGGTTATGGACTACAAGTACAAGCCTCATACAATCACTCAAGCCCCTTACTGCCTTCTCAAGTAGCTCTCTATACTCATCTTCGCTATACTCTATAAACGTATTGAACGGAGATCTTATACCACCGCCAACACCCGCAAAATAGTACTCGCCAAGACCAAGCCATCTACCATGCAGATTAAACACTCTATGGCCATGATCCTCCCATTTAAGTAGATCTAAGGGATCACAGTTACCCGGCACAAAGAAGACGGGGATACCTGTCTTAATTAGGGGATTCAACGTACGTTTAACAGTAGTTATTGAACCAAAATGAGTTATATCGCCCGCAATTACTATGAGATCAATGTCTTCATCTTCAATGATATCTATTAGTTTCTCCACGTTTCTTACCGAGGAATGAATATCTGCTACAGCAATTATACGCATATAGGGCCCCCTTTATTTTATGTAGTAATTTATTATAGATCTAATGTGATCTCTTATAGTGGGAAACTCTGTAGGTATCGGGAGCCTTGTATACTCTTTTATTGATGGTTCTAAAATATTGATTGCTACTTTTATTGCCCCTATGATGGTATTAGCATAATCAGTTATTCGTGTTAACTGGCTAATATCCTTTATCTTAACATGATGTTTCTTCTCTATAAGATTCTTTAATAACCCTATAGGTGTTATTGTACCCTCGAATTTGTTTATAATTAAGCTGTAGTCTCCAAATAGATATAAACCTATTTCTCTATCAAGATCATTAAGGGAGTTTTTTAATTCAATTGCAAGCGATAATGGAATGTCTTGATCTACTATTACGTGTGTTAGTTCTGGATATATTCTTAGCAATCCTCTAATAACTTCAATTATTTCCCTATGGTAGCCTATATCTCCTCTAATATATAACATTGTAGAGTTGCTGTATACTTTATTTAATGTTATTGCTATTTGTCTAGCAAGACATAGCTCACTCTTACATGTTTTATCATTTAAATCTAGCTCTACTACAAGGATATCGTCTATGACATCTGTACCATAATAATTTCTGATTTCATCCAGTAATTTTCTTAAACAATACTTATATGAAGGAATATAGACAAATATTTCTCCCCGGACCCTCTTTCTAACATAAGAGAGTATTTTAATGTATTCATCTAATGTTAGAGAATACACTTCTCCAACCCAGCTATTTACAAGTAATTTATCCTCGGCTATGTGCTCGAGAAGAGTATCTAGAGCTTTATAGTCTACTCGTAGATCCTTATTAAAGGGTGTTATTAGTGGCAGTACTATATCCATTACTATAGTTCACCGTGCCAATATGTTCTAGATCTAAGCCCTGGTGTTGAGAAAACTCTATATAAAGCCTAGCCTTTTTGGAGATGATAAGAGCAGCATAGAAAAGGGTGCATACTCTGCATTCGTGTAAAAACCTTAAGTTAATCGTTACTACAAAGCCAGGTAAGGAGGAAGTCGTTGAAAACCAAATAGGCGACTCTCTGTACATAGAGGATATAGATGTTACCGTAAAGCACACAAAGTATTCTGGAGTACTATTAGTGTATACTAGTCTTAGTCCCTGGAGAGCCTTCTGGCTCGTAAATACATACCCCATACATGGGGCATCCCGTATCATAGTAGTAGAATGTTGTACCGAGAGCGAACTTAACAAATTACTACAATGTATTAAATCATTGTTAATGAAACGTGTTAATGATAAAAGGATAGGATTGGAAATAACTATAAGAGGACATTTTTATAATAAGAAAGTAATTGAGGCAAATATATTCAAATTATTAAAGGAAACAGGATTTGAGCTTGCATTTAAAGGAATAGAATATGAGTTGAAGATGGAAGTAATAGACAACGTTGTAACTGCATCCATTATGCCTTGGAGGTCTGATAGAGTTTCAAGAAGAATAAGGGAAATTATACGTAGACTAGGAATAAGCAATGAAGTAATAGAGAGATTTTAAGAATATTAACGGGCTCCGTCGCGCCGACCCTCATCACAATATGAGGTCAGGCTCGGGTTCTATCTTCACGGCCCACGTATTCTTACTATTATAGTAGGTTAATAATTATAAATCAAAGAGAATTAACTTCTTAAATCCCTTAAAACAGTTGTGTAGGGAGGGTGTGGAAACAATGAACTTGCTAAACATAGCTACAACATTTGGAATAATAGCGGGTACTGCATCAATACTATATGTACTTGCATTAATATACATGATATTAAAGATCAAGGTACCGGAAGACAAAGCGGCTGAAATACATGGATATATTAAAAGTGCTGCAGTAACATTTATGAAGAGACAATATAGTGTTATCCTAACAATAGCGGTAATAGTAGCTATTCTAATTATAGCAGCTGGAGTAGCAGGCGGAAGCACACTAATGTTAAAGACAGGGCTTGCCTATTTTGCTGGAGCGTTGAGTTCAACTCTTGTTGGAGTACTGGGCATGTATATAGCGGTTTTAAGCAATGTTAGAGTTCTCAGAGTCCTAGTTGAACAAGGACTATCAAAAGCATTGAGAGTAGCTTTTCGTGGGGGTGCAGTTACAGGATTTATGGTGGGAGGTGTAGGATTACTCGGTATATCACTGTTATTTATAGCATTTGGTGGTCTCAGCGGCATGTATAGCGAAGCTGTAAAAGCACTATTAGGTTATGCTTTTGGAGCTAGCACGGTGGCATTGTTTGCTAGAGTAGGTGGAGGTATATATACTAAGGCAGCTGACGTCGGCGCTGATCTTGTTGGGAAAGTAGAAGTAGGAATACCAGAGGATGATCCAAGGAATCCTGGTGTAATAGCAGATAATGTTGGCGATAATGTAGGTGATTGTGCGGGAATGAGTGCTGATCTATTCGAATCATATGTTGAAAGTGTTGTAGCGGCAATGGCTATAGGAATGCTCATTGGTGGTGTTGTAGAACTCTCGCTGATAGCTTATCCACTAATATTCGCTGCAGCGGCATTACTAACGACGATTCTAACAGCACAATTCGTAGAAGTATCCCCATTAAAGGAGCCTTCAAAGACCTTAACGACTACATCACTAGTTAGTATTATTGGTGTAGCAATAGTAACATTGACATTATCTGTAATTTATTCAAGTAATGCGGGTATCCCATTAGTGAACTTATGGGTAGCTGGCGTCATGGGACTTATAGCCGGAGGCATAGTTGGCTTTACATCCGACTACTTTACATCAGGATCCTATAAACCCGTAAAAACTGTTGCAGCGAACTCTCAAGCAGGACCCGCATTAACGATACTGAGTGGCCTCTCAATGGGCTTCTACAGTACTGTTGCACCAACTATCGCAATAGCTATTGCAACTTTTATTGCCTACTATATAGGCTCAGCAACACTAGCAGCTTTCTCCTCACTAATAGGGGGAGTGTATGCAGTTGCCCTAGCGGGCGTGGGCATGCTATCTGTTGCTAGTATCGTTGTAGCGGCAGATGCCTATGGGCCTATAGTCGATAATACTGCTGGACTAGCCGAGCAAGCCGGATATCCAGAAGAAGTCCGAGAACAAGCTGACAAGCTTGATTCAGCTGGAAACACAATGAAATCTATATCTAAGGGCTATGCTATAGGTTCTGCTGCTCTAACATCGCTGGCACTATTATTTACATATGCATCGCTCCTAAAAGACTATGCCAGTTCTATGAATCTAAGCTTCAATATAGAAAACGTGTTCACGATAACTAGGCCTGATGTACTAGCAGGACTTCTCATAGGTGCATCTATACCAGCGTTCTTTACAGCACTAGTAATACAAGCGGTAACAGCAGCGGCATTTGCACTAGTGGAAGAGATTAGGAGGCAGTTTAGAGAAAGACCGGGAATACTCGAGTGGAAAGAGAAACCCGATTATAATAGAGCAGTCGATATTGTTACGAGATATGCACTCAAACGCCTCATAGCGCCAGGTGTACTAGCACTTATCACACCAATAATTGTTGGAGCTCTGCTTGGACCAGTAGCACTGGGAGGAATGTTAATGGGCGCTATAATAACGGGTCTATTACTAGGCTTATTCCAGGGTAATGTAGGCAATACATGGGATAATGCTAAGAAATTCATAGAATCTGGTAACTTTGGAGGGAAGGGATCAGAAGCCCACAAGGCAGCTGTAATAGGTGATACTGTAGGTGATCCATTGAAGGATGCAGCAGGTCCTTCATTGAACATACTGATAAAGCTAATGGCGATAGGATCATCGGTATTCCTACCGCTAATAATATTGCTTAGAATAGTGTTGGGATTACCGCCAGTATAATGAATCAGCTAAAATATTTTTAGCTAGATCTCACTACACATACAAAATTTTTACTCGTAGATACGGATTCTGTATTATGTGAAAACGTGGGGAGAAAATGTATAACTTATCTGATGTAACTTATATTGATGCTCATTGCCACCTTTACGAGTACAGTACGGACTATATAGGTGAACTAGTTAAAGATACTTTAATATTTGCTGTATCGGATGACTTAGATTCATCAAACAAGACAATAAACATCTCTAGAAAATTTAACAATGTTTTCCCCGGTGTAGGCATTCATCCATGGGTTATAGGCCACGATATCTCGTTTAGAGAAGCTTTGGGAGCTATTGATTATTTTAGAGAGCATATTGATAAAATAAAAATGCTTGGTGAAATAGGATTAGATTCTTATTTTAGAAGAGACACTATGGATAAACAAGTCATAATATTTAAGGAACTTGTAAAAATAGCGGCTGAAAACAATCTACTAGTTAACGTGCATGCACTAGGCACTTGGCGTATGGTATTAGAAGAACTATATAGAAATGATGTACCAATAGCTATTTTACACTGGTATAGCGGCCCCATAAATATGATAAAGGATATTGAAAGCCTAGGATACTATATAACAATCAACCCCTCAGTTGATTTTCAAAGAAAGCATAAAGAAGTCTTAAGGAAATCTCCACTCTCAATCATATTAACTGAGAGTGACGGTCCCTACGAGTATAGGGGCAGGAAATTAGGCCCCTCTCTAATCCCGTGGCTTATACATATTATATCATCCGAAAAAGGAATAGAGTCTGTAGAATTAATCAAGGTATTAAAGGAGAATGTTGCGAGAATATTTAGAAGACTAGGAGTGAAGTACGTTTTATAATTAATTTAACTCTTAGTTTTAGAACAAATGAACTGCTGACCTACCCATATATTCTCCGCCTATCTTTAATGAAATTCCTTCCTCAAGTATAGCTTTTAGGTATTCTATGCCTTCTTTTTCTAAAACTATTATGCATGGTCCCTTAACACATGTTATACTGTTATCTTCTATGCTTATTTCAGCATCATTACGTTTTAGTAATGATATTATTATGTCAACGTTTTTCCCGAAGATTTTTCCTAGAATTGATTTAAAATTATTTGGACAAGAACTAAGTATTTCGTTAAGCATTCTAAATAAGAAATCTTTACCGTACATTTTTATAAGTCCAAGATAGGGATTCTTATTTTCAACTATATTTTCTTCTTTCTTCTTCTCGATTAGTATTCTAATGGATTCTAATAACTTATTCTCCAGTGGAATATTAGTGGTGTTCACCATAATGCTTTTTACAATTAATTCAACTATGTTTTCCCAAGAAAAATTATTCAAAAATACTATGTACGACGAGATAAAAGTACTCATATTAGTGTTATGGACTATAAGAGGTCTTTTCCATGGCATTATCTCTTTAGTTTTCATATATGCTTGCTCTACTTGTATTTTCAATTCATCAAGTCCTTCTTCATCTAGTGACGCAATTATATGCGTTCGCTCATCTATTACAAGATACTTATCGATTGAGAGAACATATTCTCGCCTAGGTGTATTACTGATCCATCTACTATAACCATATTTTCCCCAAGCATGAAAACCGTATTCTTCCGCATTTATTAAAGATTTTAACGGTAATGGAGCTCGTATTGTCGCGTCAATCGTATAGCATGTTGGAGGAGCAATCACCCATTCGCTGTATAGCGGCGCCTTGTTCTCTACTTCATAGTTTATTTCAACTACATTAGTTTTGTCATTTAACATTACCAATAATTTCTTCTTTTCGATCTCTTCTATTTTCCCAGAAGATTTCAACTCTATGCTTAGAAGATCTATTGGTTTCCTAAGGATTATTTTTGTTTGAGGGATAGGTAAATAGATTCTCTCTCTCACATTAAGTCTCTTGTCGTACTCCGCGTATAAAATAATGTTAGGATAACGGTTATCAAGAGCAAGCACTCCTCTCTCCAAAACGTTACTGGGAGACAGTATTTTATAAAGAAGATGTAGGCAAAAGATACAAAGACTGGCTGAAACCTGGTGATGAAGTTGAGTGAAGCAAAGGATTTTGAGCGTATACTAGAAGAAGTTAGAGAGGAGCTAGAGAGGGGTATAAGGTATCCAAAGATACTAGCTGAACTCAGACCACAAGATCTTATAGATATATTTGAACGATTAGACTCCGATGAAAGGAGACGTCTCGCTGCAATAATTCCAGATAATGTATATGTCGAAATAATTTCAAGGCTTCCACAACAAATATTGCTAGATGTTATAAAAGTCATAGGACCAGCCCGTCTGGCTAGAATAGTAGTTGATCTCCCTCCTGACGAAGTAGCTGATTTACTAGTAAAGCTTCCCCCTACTTATCGCAGAGCACTGATAAAAGAGCTACCTTTATGGAAACTTGAGGAAGTAAAACCACTACTCGCATATCCTCCAGAGAGTGCTGGTGGGGTTATGACTACTCGAATTCCCATATTTCACTATAGCCAACTTGTTGATGAGGCTGTAAAAGAGTTTGTTATAAGACTTAAATTCGAAGAATATGAAACATCACGTTATATTTACGTAGTCGATGATGAGGGAAAACTAATAGGCGTTGTTGATGTTAAAGTTTTCTTAACGTCACCTAGAAATAAGAAGTTAAAAGAAATAATGACGAGAAACTTTGTTGCAGTAAAAGCATCAATGGATCAAGAAGAAGTAATAAAAATCGTAGTAAAATACGATCTTGACGAAGTACCTGTTGTGGATGAAAATGGAAAACTTCTGGGAGCCATAAGTGCTGATGATCTGATGGATGTTATAGTTGCTGAGGCCTCAGAGGATATAGTCAAGTTCGGCGGTATGCCAAAGATAAGAGAGCCCTACCTTACAGCACGTATAGTTGAGCTTGTTAGGAAGAGGGCGGTATGGCTTATATTCTTGTATCTCACGGAAGCTGTAACTATAAGTATACTAAGCTTCTATGAGAAAGTATTGGCCTCGGTTATAGCTTTATCATTCTTTATACCATTGCTAACCGATACTGGAGGCAATGCTGGCTCGCAATCAGCAACACTCGTCATACGCTCTCTTGCAACTGGAGAGATTAGATTTAGCGATATACCAAGGATAATTATTAAGGAATCAACTACATCTCTCCTACTAGGTTTGATATTATCCCCCCTAGCCTTCACATTAAGCTATTCCATAGCACACATATTCAACGTATCTATAGTTGTGTCCCTCGCGATAATATTAGTTGTGTTTGTGGCCAGTATGATAGGTGCTTTACTTCCATTAATAGCAGCTCGTGTAGGAATAGATCCGGCAGTAATCTCAGCACCATTAATAACAACTATTGCAGACTCCATAGGTTTAACGCTATACTTTACATTAGCAATAATTATATTGGGAATAAAATTCTAAGCCGCTATCTAATCTAATATCCGCGTGTTTTACCACTAGGCTGGGTATATTTTTTAGAGGCTATATGTTCCGAATACAATAGAGCGTTAACTTTAGAGGTAGGGGTTTTTGGTAGAGAAGAAAGAGGTTTATGGTCACGTCCTAAATATAAGAAGACTTGGTAGAGTAGGCTTCATAGTATTAAGAACCTTTGATGGAATAGAACAGGTTACTGTAAAACGCAATATTGTAGGAGAAGATATCTGGAAGACCTTTACAGAGCTGGGCTTCGAGTATTTCATCAGAGTTAAGGGAGAGTACGTTACCAGTAGTATTGCTAAATTAGGACATGAGATAATTGCAGAAGAATTAGAGGTAATAGCACCTTCAAAGCCCCTCCCAATAGACTTATCTGATAAAGTTGAAGCAGAGTTCCCGACACGTATAAAGTACCGGTATCTTGATATAAGAAGACCTAAGGTAAGGGCAATATTTCGTGTAAGATCAACACTATTAAAGGCGGCTCGTGAGTACTTTTATAAAAAGGGATTTGTTGAACTAAATTTCCCGATAATAATAGCGACGGCTACAGAGGGCGGCGCAAATCTCTTTAAAGTAACATATTTTGATAAAATAGCTTACTTAGCGCAAAGTGCGCAACTATATAAGCAATCAGCTATTCCAGCATTTGGTAAGGTTTTCACAATAGGCCCGAGCTTTAGGGCTGAGAAATCTAGAACTCGTAAGCATCTAACTGAGTTCTGGCAAATAGATGTTGAGAAGGCGTTGACAACACCTGACGAGTTAATGGAAATACAGTTCAGATTGGTGAAATATATTTATGAGAAAATACATGAAGAAAACGAGAATGAGTTAAAGATACTTAACGTGAAATTAGAAGTACCGGAATACTATCACAAACTAAGCTACGAGGAAGCATTAGAGGTAATTAAGAGAAAAGGTTTTGATATACAGTGGGGAGATGATTTCGGCTCTGATGAGGAAAGAGCACTATGCAATGAGTTTGATGTGCCATTCTTTGTAACAGAGTTTCCAGAACAAGTGGTAGCCTTCTACTATAAGCTAAAAGATGAGGATCCACGAATGGCTCATAGAATAGACATGTATGGTCCTGGCCAATATGGTGTTGAATGGTCTTCAGGAGGCTTAAGAGAACATGATCCAAAAAGATTAAGAGAGAGAATGATTGCAAAGGGATTGAATCCGGAGAGCTTTTCATGGTATCTTGACATGTTTGAATACGGATTCCCACCACATGGAGGCTTTGGTATAGGTGTTGAAAGGCTCCTACAAACTATTCTGCAATTGGAGAAAATACATGAAGCAGCCTTATACCCACGAACACCGGACATCTTAGAACCCTAATACTCTTTGCTTCATATATTTTACCTCTCAGTTACACCTAGGGCAAACCATGTCTAGCGTCAAGAAACTCTATAGCGATATAGACTTAGAACTCTCTATGTACCCGAGCTTTGTCTCCGCTCTGTTTGTGAGAAAAGATAATGCTTGGATAAAGATAGCAGGCTATAACCTTGGAGCATTACTAAAGAAAACGGGAAACACACTATCCTGTAAAGGTTGTAGTGAGGAGACGTTTAAGGAGTGGACTGGATTATGGTTTAATCCCTTTGAACATCTTAACAAGATAGGATATAAGTCTAAGACTATCTTTAAAATTATTAATAGCTATAGGAGATTGAGAATTATCGTTAGTAGTTTTGATAGGCCCTTTATTCTAGTATTGACTTTTCTTTCCCGTAATACAGATTATCATAGAAATGTAAAGCGTTGGGCAAGATACTTGTTCAATAACTTGGAATTCTTTGAAACTGATACAATAAAGAGAAGACTTAATACTATAAAGAGCCAGAGTTACCAGCTAAGACAACTACACGAAATACTCGAAACTCTATCAGATATAAACTTCAAGAAAAATCCCTGGAAGCTTAGAAGAGAATTAATGGAGATAAAGTATATAGGCCCTAAAGTCGTAGACGCGTTCCTCCTATTCAGTAAATACGATACAATTTTTACGCCAAGTGACATCCATTTAAGAAGATTTGCTACCCGTTTAAGACTAATTAATGACAAGGAACTCATAGTTCCAAGTAAAAAACAATGTCTAGAATATGATGCGTATTGTCCTCAATGTTCTCTTAGGGAAAAATGTATTACTGGTTTCTTCAATCTGATGTATGGTCGCCTTAGTGGCTTTATTCAAACGATAGCTTATGTTCATGACAGCCTATGGTGCTCTAAGAATAAATGCAGTGTTTGTCCGTTTAGAGATATATGTCTTAATCGAAATATGATAGTTAAATAAGTTCCTCTGGAACATTGTCTGGTCTATATGCTATCTTAGGCTTCAATTTCATCACTTTAAGAAGATATTCTACATGAGGATATAATATCACGTATTCGGGGTCAATGTATTCCGGTAAATTTTCATCTATTTCTCTTAGTTTCTCCTTAAGATATAAAACATTTTTCTTTGTTGAAAAACTAAGCATCACTGCAGGATACACTTCATCACCTACACTTAACCCGGCTTCTATAAGATTTTCAAGCGCTCTCAATTGTGTAAACCAGTATTCCCTAGGTGCGCCAGTAAGCCTTGTGAATTCTTCGGGCGAAGTACCCTTTATTGATACGCGTACTTCGATGCCCTGTCCATGAAACTTGCTTATTTCTCTTGCATATGAGTAGTTTAATCCTATGAGGATGCCGTTTGTCTCTATTACAAAATGATAACCTGCATTAATGCTTAACTCAATTAGTCTTATAAGATGATTAAATCCTATAGTCGGTTCCCCGCCACTCAATCTCATCTTCTTTATTCTACTCCCAGCTTTCTTTTTCATTATATGGAATGCTTCTTGCGGTGTAAGCATTTTTCCCCTAACTCTAGTGTTCCAGGTAAATCTCCAGGCCCAACAGAACTTGCATCTAAGATTGCATCCAACTACGTCTCCGGTGACTATACCGCCGTACCATCGATCTCTTCTAAAACGAAAATATTTTCGCTTATAACCTCTTACGGTTTCTCTTTCAACTATATTTGTTAACATTAGTGGATCATAAGTCATGATTTTACTCTAACTCTTCCCTGCTAATTAGTTTGCTTATTTGCTTTATCCTCAATGGGTATTGATCTTCTTTGTTTTCTTGTGCTCTTATTCTTGTTTCCTCAATTATTTTCCTAATTTCATCTTTATTCAACAATGATGGATCATACCATCTTTTCTTAGATCTTATTAAGTGTGTGGTTTCAACTATGATTTTACCTATATTTGCTGCATCTAATACGGCATTCTTGTTTTCAAGTACATCTCCTTCTCTGGCATGATATGCTAGAGCCCAAGGTGGTATTATGAATCCCATACTGTTCAATACTATTGATAGATATGATATGGTATTGATATCTCCGCTATCGGAACCTGTGGCAATGAATGCAGCTACTTTTCCTTCAACCCAGCTATATCCGTCAATAAATATCATGTTCTCGAAAACAGTCATCCTATCTATTAGGTTCTTTAAGTGTCCGCTTGGGCCGTACCAGTAAATTGGTGTAGCTATAATTAGGCCATCGGCTTGCAAGATTTTGTCTAGAATTACTCTTGCCCCATCATCTATTACGCAAGGATACCTACAAGCGTGTTGTATATCGCTTAAGCAGCCAAGACAAGGTTTTATATCATAATCATATAGGTGGACTAGTTCTGTAGCTGCTCCATATTTTTCAGCTGTTCGTAGAGCGATGTATAATAGTTTAAAGGTATTACCATATTTTCTGGGAGAAGCATTGATACCCAATATCTTTATCTTTTCTTCTTTGCTTGCCATATCCTATCTCCAAGTCAGAAAGATTAAGGGTGTTCAAGAATAAATATTTTAGTAGTTCAGAGCTATAGCTACTATGAAAGCAAGTCTATGATGATGCCCCTACTCGAATGATGATTAATGATTATGTGGTCCTTCACTGAGGCTCTCTACTATATCTTTGTATAGTTTTGGTCTTCTAAGCTTCAATACTGGTAGCTTTCTTCTAAC
>JALUDQ010000128.1 GCA_027043985.1 Desulfurococcales archaeon | reverse complement strand
AAGGAGGCAATACTAGTCATCGACATATACACGCCTAACCCAGATAATGTTCGAGAAAAGCTAGTTATAGAAGCACTACCAGTTAAGCCGAAAAACATTATTATAAGGAAACACTTGGGTGGAGCACATATACCCGGACTCTATGACCATATAATAGCCTCAATAGTGGCTATTACGATATATGTTCCAAAACGAGCATAAACCGGGATATTTTATGGGAAAATGCCTTCTCTGCAGTAAAACCAGCAACACTATAAGTAATGTTATTGGAGTATGTGCTAATTGTCTTAGAAAAAGACCTAGAGAAGCCTTGAAAATTGCAATGAGAAACCATATTGAATGGAGGATAAAGCACGGTCTACCTCCCATACCCCCTAAAGCAGATAATGGCGTTAAATGCAATTTATGCATTAATGAATGCATAATACCAGTTGGAGGTAGGGGGTATTGTGGTGTTATTGTAAACGATAACGGTATTCTAAGAAATATTGCTGGTCCAGGTAAAGCTGTTGTATTCTGGTATCTTGATCCCCATCCAACTAATTGTGTAGCCGAACCGGTTTGTCCAGCTACAACCAGCAGGGGTTACCCTAAATATACCCGCGTCAAGGGAGTTGAATACGGTTATTACAACTTAGCGGTATTTTTCGGCGGCTGTAATCTTGATTGCTTGTTTTGCCAGAACTGGGAGCATAGAGAAATGCCCTACAAGTTGAACGAGAACCATATACACAGTCTAAACGAACTAGTTGAAGCCGCCATGAATCCCAGGATAACATGTATATGCTATTTTGGAGGCGATCCGGGACCACATATAACCTTTGCTCTTGCAGCCTCACGTATGATAGCAAGGAAAGCAAGAGAAGAGAACATGGTTAAGAGAATATGCTGGGAAACCAATGGACTAGAAAACCCATTGGTAATGAGGGAAATGGCTAGGATAAGCTTGGAGACCGGAGGAATTGTTAAGATAGACTTTAAGGCATGGAGTCCCAGTATATATCAAGCGTTAACTGGGATAAATGGTGTTGAAAGAGTTAAGGAGAATGTTAGACTAGTTGCTAGTCTTATGGATAAGCGTCCGGAACCTCCATTACTTGTGGTTAGTACTCTCCTAGTACCAGGCTACGTAGACTTATATGAGGTCCGTAGGATTGCAGAATTTCTTGCAGAAATTAATCCGAGGATTCCCTATGTTCTTTTAGGCTTCCATCCGGATCATAGGCTTACTGATTTACCACGGACCAGTAGGGGTCACATGTTCAAGGCTTACCGGGTTGCCCGTGAGGCTGGCCTCCGAGAAGTCTTTATGGGAAACTTATTTCTATTAGGTGATGCATATAGAGTATAGCTGAGCGTTTAGCTTGTCTACTTGGTTTTTGCTCGTAGCTCTAGTACGCCGTTCCTAATAGTGTATTTTATGGTGTTCTTCTTTATTTTTCTCGGCAGCTCTACGATGTCACAGAGATCGTGGATGCATATTTCTATTCTATCACTATCAAGAATATCCACCTCTACGTCCTTTTCATCAGCGTCCACTTCCCCTATAACGACAACTTCATCTCCCTCTACGAAGACATCATAGTCTCTCTCTACTGTTTCAATAGGTTTTTCATTAACTTCTATCTTATTAGGGGTTAGCTCGCGGAAAGTAATCTTGCCGTCAGGCCCCATCGATATGTGGAAGGCTTTTACATTAGTTCTAAACCCGTACTCATTGAAACCACTTTCAGCTAGCATTCTATTAAGCATGTTCATAGCCATGCGTAATTGTTCTTCGAGAGCCCGGAACAGTTCGTCCATTTCGTCTCGATCTTTATCTTTCTTCTTATCAAACAATTTTGCTCACGCTTTTCTTCTAGGAAACTAGTAGTTTTCGAAGATTATAAGTAGATACTATATCCTAATCTAATAGTTTTCACGAGAGTAAGCCCTATACACTCCCCGAATAAAATAATAGTAGTAGGGAATGTCCATGGAGTCTATAGTTAATAATTTAAAAAACATTATATCTAGGCTAGAGGAGTTGAGGAGGAATCTAACAAGCCATATAATGGAGGGTGATGCAGCAAATATTCTAGAAGAACTATCAACGAGACTATCAGCAATCGCGTTAGACAATTCAATATATGCTGAAGACTTAAACGGTCTTGCTAGGAGATTAAAACTCCTATCAACACTTGCTCACGCGCTACATAATCAGTGGAGGCACATACATTCCAAAAGGGTTTTTGGTAGAGTAAATTATCTTGACGAGCATTTAAGGAATGTGATAGTGGAATTAGAGGATATCTTAGAGGATATTAGAGTGAAAAAGACTATTAGGAGAATAGAGGTTGTGAAAAGAATAGTCTTCTAGAAATATTATCTTGAAACTGTTTTACTCATACGATATATTGGTGTGTACTTTAATGCTTGATGTGTTTTACCGCTATAGAAGATTGTCTTTACTCCGCGGTCTCTTAGGATTTGGTCTACCTCGTCTATTACTAGTTTATTTGGATCATATCTCTTTGACCCTATTATGAAATTGTTAGTATACCCTATTACTGGAACCCATACATTGTACTCAAAAACTATGGGGAATACTGATTTTATAGCATCTAATACCTCGTCGTATAATTTCTCGTAGAAGAATGATGTACCGGATTGCGTAACCATTACACCGTCGTCTGATAATATGTTGTAGACTTTCTCGTAGAACTCTTTACTATATAGCTGTCTCGCTAGCTCTCCCGCAAAGGGATCCACTAGGTCGAGTATAACGACATCGAATTTCTCGCTTGTTTCTTCAACATATTTTTTACCATCAGTTATAATTAGCTTTGTGCGTGGATCATCGAATGCTCCTTGATGCCATTTTTCTAAGTATTCCTTAGCTAACTCTATGACCTCCTTATCTATATCTACCATTACTGCTTCTTCAACAGTATTGTGTTTTAGAACCTCTCTAAGAGTAGCTCCCTCACCACCACCGACAATGAGGACTTTTCTAGGCTTAGGGTGTGTAACCATTGCTGGATGTACTAGTACTTCGTGGTATATGTATTCGTCTACTTCAGCGCTCTGGACATAGTTGTCTAGCATTAATGCTCTTCCAAAATCCTCTAGGTCCGTTATAGCTATTTCCTGGTATTTAGACCTCTTAACTACTAGTATCTTCTTAACGGTGAATATCATGTATGTGTAATCACTTGAGGGCTGGATTATTACTAAGCCGTTAACACCACTCATAACATACACCTCATAGCTGAATAAATTGTTCCTAGTTAAAACTATTTTTATCGCCTATTAGCCTATCGTCTTGTCTCCTATTAGCTTCTTAACTTTCTCTCTAAGACCACTCCTTCCCTCAGAACGATAGGTACTCCATATCTCGTATAAATTGAGTTTCCTTAAAGCCTCGTAGAATACCTTTACTACTGGATACCCCGTCTCTGTTTCAATATCTCTTGAAACCTCCCATAACATGTCCTGTATTCTTGCAACTAGGCTTGCATCGAATGAATCTGCGTGATGCACTATTAGTGATTCAATCATTGTGAAGGGAACGTTGCCGTGTACTTCAGCAATAGCACGTATCAATTTATCGGGAGCATGTCTTACCGATAACTCGGCAACCATTGCGAAATCGTGGGATAGATACCAGTCTGTTCTAGGCCTATAGGCTCCTATTGCTGGATCCCATTCGTATTGATAATACTTGTATAAGTC
>JALUDQ010000127.1 GCA_027043985.1 Desulfurococcales archaeon | reverse complement strand
AGTCTTAGGACTCTTCGGGTTAGCATTACTCTTCGTACCCCCATATAATGCTCTAGCAATCCTGTTAGCAGGGTGCCCTAGTGCTTTCATAATAGCTTCAGCAGTTTCAACTACTCTAACGATAGCATTACTTGCGAGAGCAAGCGCTATTGTCCGCGGGGGCCAGGTACTCGAAGACGTTGTTGGAGCTAAGACGGTGGTCTTCGATAAAACTGGTACACTAACACTGGGAGAACTAGAAGTAGTAGAAGTCCACCCATACAATGATTACACGAGAGACAGAGTACTAGAGCTTGCAGGAGCAGCCGCTAAAGCAAGCATACACCCAGTATCACGTAGTCTCGCAAAACACAGCAGTCTCTCACTAGTCTCCGCTAAAGAATATCCTGGTAAAGGTGTAGAAGCCCTAGTCAATGGGACTAGAATACTGCTCGGCTCTAAAGAGTTCCTAGAAGAAAATGGGGTAAGCATTGGTAACACGAGGTGTAGAGAACTTAGAAGCGTATATGTCGGGGTAAACGGCTTACTCGTAGGCGAGATATGTTTAGCCGAGAAAATAGATGATAGTATCCGAAGAGTAATAGAATGGTTGAAGAACAAGGGCTATAGAGTCATAATAGCAAGTGGAGACCGCTTGGAACACGTCAAAAGAATTGCAGAAGAACTCGGCGTAGAAGAATACTATGGTGAGATGAGCCCAATAGATAAGAGCAGGCTCGTAGAAGAATTGAAAAAGAAAGACAAGGTAATAATGGTCGGTGACGGAGTCAACGACCTTGAAGCCCTAGCTAAAGCCAACATAGGCGTAGCCATCGGTAGAATAGACGTTGTATCAAGTATAGCCGACATAGTATTAGACCACGTGAAGAAATTACCCCTAATACTAGAATACGCTAAGAGACACTGGCACGCAATAGTGACATCAATAACACTAGCAGCAATAGTAAAAATCACAGTCATGGCAGCTGGTATAGCTGGACTACTCCCCCTATGGGCAATAGTAGGCCTAGGTGACGATGGAACTACTCTTCTAGCACTAACAGCCATAATAGCAATAATATCGTCTAAGACAAGGCTAGAACAATAAGGCCTGTTTCAGTATTTTGCCGCTAATCTTTTCTTAATGTATTTCTTAGTCTCCCAGTAGTCGAGTAATAAGATGTACTTTCTCGTCAAGTCATCTCGGATTTCCTCTAGATCACCGTAGATTGGAACGGCGTCTTCTATAATAGATTTCAGTAAGCCTAGTGGAGCATTATCGATATCTACAAGGTCTACTAGATCCTCATGAAGACCTAATGCCTCTGCAATATCCACTATAAGCATGCCGAGATCTAATGCCGAGCGAGGCCTAGTCTTAAACTTTACAGCAATATCAACGTCTCTACCACACCCCTCACGTGCAACCGAGCCGAACATAACAGCATATTTAATCTTGTCCCCATATTTCTCGGCAAACATCTTCGCTAATCTCTCCTTTACGAAATCTATGCAGGGGTCTCCTTCAGCGTATCTTTCAATCAATACTATTACTTTATCGAGCTTATCTCTTATTTCAATAAATGATTCTTGTTCAAGCTCCCTATCTATATCTGCATAGCCGTGAACAAGTACGTTGCGGAAACCAGCTAGCCTTTTCATGAAGTCTCCGAGTTCTTTATCTAATCCTAGCTCCTGGGATAGCCATGATAAGAGTTCTCTATAAGTCGAGTATCTGCTCTTTCCCTTTCTTGCAAGAGCCATTGCGGCGAAATCTATTATTGACTGTATTAGTAGCTCACATAATCTTTCTACAGCATATATACTTTCATC
This sequence comes from Desulfurococcales archaeon, assembly GCA_027043985.1. Classification (GTDB taxonomy): domain Archaea; phylum Thermoproteota; class Thermoprotei_A; order Sulfolobales; family WANQ01; genus JALWGO01. The sequence goes on along the minus strand of JALUDQ010000127.1, from coordinate 1,947 downwards.
GCCTTTAAGATAGTCTTCTAGGTACTCCAAGTATTCTTCATAAAACTCTCTTATCCTACTAGCCTGTTCTTCGAGCTTCATTTACGTAGCCCTTGTTTCTATTATTGAAGTAGTTGTGTAAAATGTGTTTCTAGTCGTGGTTTGTTGTCTGATTACTTGTTTTTATAGTAGTTTACTAGTTTCTAGTAGTATATTTTTGGATAAGATTTATTTAGTTAAACATCTATACTCTATTACGGTAGACATAGCTGTTCTCTACTCTAAGATGATGCTCTGACTAGTTGGGGGAGCGGGATATTAATGAGTAAACTACTCCCAGTAGTATTCATATGGGATTTCGATGGTGTTGTCGTGTTTACTCCACACTATGAGGCTTGGAGAATTGCTTGCGAGCACTACGGGTTCCATGGGTTTACGAGGGAATTCTATGACCAATATGTTTCTGGTCGCCCGAGGATTGAGGGGGCTATGGCTATTTTGGAGCGCTTGGGAGGTTATAGTAGGAGTAGTCTACTAGAAGGCTATGGTAGGAGGATTCTACGAGAGTTCATGGAGTACAAGAATACTGTTTTCCGCAAACTATTAGAAGAGAAGTGTTTCACCGTGAATATGGATGCAGTAGAATATATCTTGAAAGCTAAGAATCAAGGCATAATACAAGTACTAGCATCGGCGTCAAAGAATGCTGAGCTAATAGCAAAACACGCACACCTACCAAGCGGTAATCTCCTCGTAGAATTATTTGACTTAAACGTTAGCGGTAAAGCTTCATCTAAGAAAGAAGTATTCATGCTAGCACAAAGGGAAGCATCTAGGCTGATCTCGAATCCAAAATGCTTTATAGTATATGAGGATGCTCCATCCGGTATAATTGCTGGGAGAGAACTAGGCTTTAAAACAGTTGGCTACCGGCTCCCCCAACACGTAGACTCCAATATTATAGGAGTAGACCTTGTCTTAGAGAAATTATCTGTTCACGACCCCTTAGAGATAACGTTATCTCTAGGGTGCCGGATTTGAAATACACTTATAGATTTAAAGTATATGATCCCAGCCGCGAGGAATACTATGGTACGATCCTAGCACTCGCTAATGGTAGAATAGGTGTTAGGGGAGAACTAGAACTACTACCCTCTCGCTACGGCTTCTTCTTGGCGGGAGTATATGATTATACACCCATATTCTATCGTGAGCTAGTGAATTTTCCGAGAGTGAACGGTCTCTACATCACTATAGGATCGTATCCCCTAGATCCTACACTATGTGATGAACTAGATATGACTAGAACACTAGACGCCTATCGAGGACTCGTTGAGACTAGAATAGAATGCTTGCTCGGAGAAAACAAGGTATCCTATGAGAGTACTAGAATAGTCCACCAGCGATACAAGAACCTAGTACTACAATATTCTAGGATAACATTAGAGGAAAAGGATAGAGTACTCGTAGAAGCGCCTATAGAGCTGGATAAGGCTAACCCCCTTATACCGGAGAATATTGAGGTAAAACACTATAATGTAGTGGGGGTTGAAGAGCTAGGAGACAATGTCCTCCTAGACCTCGAGACAACTGATAAGCAATACCGGGTTATAGTTGCAGCGAAAACTATCGTAGATGGCGAGCCAGTTAAACTAGTTCAAAAGAACAATAAGAAGATATCATGGTATTATAGTGGGGAGAATGACTCTATAGAAATACTGAGAATAGCATCTATAGCCTCTAATCGTGAGACAAATAATCCGATAGACAAGGCTGTTCGAGTACTAGAGGAGGCTTCAGCTAAGGGCTATGGGGTACTACTTGGAGAACATAGTGATGAGTGGAGGAAGCAGTGGGATAGTATAAGCTTTACAATAGAAGGTGACCGTGATGCTGAGAAGAAGCTATTATTCTATGCTTTCCATCTACTACAACTAGTTGATGAAGAACAAGAATACCTCATGATAC
>JALUDQ010000126.1 GCA_027043985.1 Desulfurococcales archaeon | reverse complement strand
CACTATCACTATTCAATACTATGCGTTCAATGAACTCTTCTTCTGTTTTCACTAGATATAATACGTCTTCGGGGCTAGCCTTTCCAGACTGCATTGTGAAGCCTAAGTAGAAGTCTCTATCAACTACTAATTCTATGATCCTAGGACTAGGGATCAAGTGATCCAATAATACTCTATCATCACTTAATCCAACATTATCTATTATTCTAATAATCTTTTCAATTATTCTAAACTTATTTGTCTTTGGAGTATGGATTATTACTGGTTTATCAGCCCTCTTAGCAAGCAGTAATTGCTCTCTTAGAACACTAAGTTCAAGATCGCTACCACTCTCTAATCCAACTTCGCCTAAGAGGTCGGCTCTGCCGAGATAATCTTCTACGATCTTCAAGTATTCACTTATATTAGATGCATTATTTAATGGTATATTGCGTGGATGAATGCCAACACCAACATATGCTCTTAAACCAATACCGCCGCACCGAGTCTTATCAAACATTAAGTGCTCGAAGTGGTCTCTAAGTGAGGAGGGACTACTAGGGGGTATAGGCGTATATGCTAGTGTAACAATAGCGTCAATACCTTCTTCAACCATTAATGAGAGGTCATGCCAGCTCAAGAAGACGCTATGTAGATGACCGTCAATAAAACCCATGTTACACTACCTTTCTACCACCATAGTCTGGTATTTCTATATGAGCGGAATCACGATATAAGTCTTAGTGGAGAACTTCTCTAACTAGGTCTTCAAGTATCTTTGTCCTAAAAATATGATATTTTACGAAAACTGTTTTTGAATCATCAAGTCCTCCGGGAAGAAGCTTATAGTATTTTTGCGGCAAATAGATTATTATCTTATCATAGAATGGGTCTATCCTCACCCAAGTCTCCTCTAATACACGTTTAATCTTCCAGTAAAGCATAGTATTTGCATCAACTATATCTGGTGGTACATCATAGCAGCATGCGGGAGGTATCCACGAATGAGTATAGGGTACAAAGCCTAGAAGATCGCTTAAGAACAACCATTCGATTAAGGGTTTCTTTCTCCTATAATCCCATAAGCCTAGTCTACGTAGAATCCCCTTTATCTTAAGGTTCATAGGGCTTAAGGGATATGGTTTAACATTGCTGCAGGGAGTAATTAGCGCAATATTGTATTGTGGCCTATATCTATGGATCATGTAGTCCCAAAAGTCTTGTACGAGACTGTTTTCAAAAGCTCTCTCGCCAATTAGCTCTGGTATTAGGTGTAATACTCGTCGCCGCCACCTACCATTATCTTTATTTATAGTATACCGTTTCCCCATAATAACCACGTAGATAGAAGCCCTGGAAACCTTTCCAACAACATTATTTTATCTCGCTTAAGTATCGTTTTTGTGGATTAGTATGACCTGATAAGATTATTCCTATTTTTTCTCTTCTCTTAGCCAACATTGCCTCTAGTTTTCTCCTTGCAGCCTCTAGTGTTCTTGCCTCTAAGCGTACGAGAGAGTCTATTATATCTATAAAGTAGGGTACAGCGTTTTCGCTTGTCTTAGAGCTTAAATACGCTATTATGTTTTCTACACCTATGTTACCATAGTCTAGAACTTCTATTTTTACTGCCTGGTTAAAGGAGGTCTTAGTGTGCGGCTTGTAGAAGCATACTTCTATTTCACCATACTCGGGGTGTTGGTCTAGATTCTCTATTATTATGTTACGGTATCGTGGTTTTGCTTCTTCGGGTATGTTCATGTATTTTACTTGTCTTGGTAATAGTTCTCTTAGTTTCCCAATACAAGCGTATTCTCCATTGTTTAAAGCGATACTCATGAAGGCTTTGTCGTTTATCGGCATCTTCTCGTCTATGATTGCTGAAAGCATTTTAGAGTAGGATCTCTTTAGAACTCCAATTATAGTCGTATTTGTTTCCTCCGCCTTACCGATTGATTCCTCTATTACTTCCTCGAGTTTTCTTAGTCTCTTCTTTTTCTCTTTCTTTTTTGGCGAAGAGTATAGTAGTTTGTAGGGTACTATTTCACCGTCGAATAATACTTGGTCTAAGCCTATTAGCCCGTTGGCTTTATTGTCTAGGAGTTCTATTGCAAGTTTTTTCTCTAGTATTTTTGCCCTCGTGTAGACTATTTCCTTGAATTCTTCTGTATCCGCGAATACTAGGTCTCCTACAAGTTTTCTCGGCTCTACTCTATTTTTATCCCTCTTATCTCTACATCCATGTAGTATGTATCCAGCTACAATAGCTGATAGTTTCCCGCCAACGAGGTCTAATCCTTCTGGAGGAAATGTTGAGTCTATAGCAGCTATACAATAGTTGTTATACTCTAATGGTATCTTATTGAAGTTAATCTTTGATGCTAGATTCTTTTTGTTGAGTATTTCTCTTAAGACGTTTATCTTATCTTCAATTCTATCCACTACAGTCTCTACTTTCCTTAAAACAGCTACTATAGCCGGATGGGATCCGTATTCCTCGTAGAATAATTCATCGTACTCCTCTATGATGTTCTTTCTGAGTTCTTCAGCCAAGCTAGCTTACCTCTCTTACCCTAACAAGTATAGGCCTTCTCAACGGGTTCATTAAGCCAGCGACAAAGAATTCTCTAGGAGCAAGCATTGCTAACGATGCTTCACTAAGTCTTCCTAAGTCGAGGTACCCAGCTATCTCGTTTAAGTCTCCAGTAGCTTGAAGCTTGCTAAAGAATACTGTTCCCAGATTGCTGCGTATACTTGTTCTAATGTCTCGTGCAACTCTCTGTGAAGCGAGTATTATGAAGTAACCCCACTTCCTACCCTCTCTAGCTATTCTCTCGAGTTCTACTGCACTAATATTCCTTCCTTCACCAGCATAGTTTTGTGCTTCATCAACAACTAGTCCAAGGTTTAATGGTTTTCTCGAAGCCATTATATAGTTCCAACCAGCTCTCGCTACATCCGCAATTATTGCTTGTTTAACTTCTATATGTGAGTCATAGCTCATGTCTACTATTATGAAACCCTTCTCTTTTGCCTTTTCTATTAGTTCTCTTGGACTAATAGTTCTCTCGTTCAACTGTTTAAAGAACGACTCATCTATAAAGAAGTTTATGAGACTCCTAACCCTCGCAACACCCCCCTCCTTAGCCTTTAGGGAAAACATTACGTTAGCCAACATTTCCAGGAACTTCTCCTTATCCCATCCGTCAATAACCGCTTCTCCGGTCTCATCCGCGAACAATGTTTGCTGTAGCGTGTATTGTCTACTCTTACTAGTTCCTCGTCTCCCAGTATCTACTCCCCCACCCAAGCCTATGCACTCGTCTACATTCTTCATCTTACCTTCCAGTATGCTTGCATAACATATGGTTGTTACGAGGACATAGTCTTCATAATAGGATGATAGGTGCCCTAATTCTAGGATGAGGTTTGATATAACATCTGGTGATAACTTGATCTTATTGCTCTCAACTATATGGTCTCCTAAACCCTTCTCACGATAGGGTTGAGCGTAATCTACACCTGTATGATCGAAGACTATGAGGGAGAAGCCTTTATTCACTATTTCCTCTATTAATGCTCTAATGAGCCTACTTTTACCCATACCAGTAGCTCCGAAAACACCTACATGGTATCTAAGGCCCTCGGGTGTTAGTGGGATCTCCCAGCCACTATACTTATGCACTCCAACAATGATCTTGTCTTTAACTATTACATATTCCGATAACTTTTCACCGTGTTCTACGAGGAATACCTTTGAGCCTGGATGGGGTGCTCTAGTATTTTCAGTAAACTTCTTAGAACCCTCTGCTAT
>JALUDQ010000125.1 GCA_027043985.1 Desulfurococcales archaeon | reverse complement strand
TTCCAACCTAGGAGAATAGAGTCTATTGTTGCTTTAGAAATACTCCGTAATCAGCCAATGCTGCTGCAACTCTAACAGCTCTCTCTGGTGTCTGATAGCTTGGTATACCTTTCTCCTCAATCTTCTTAGCGAACTCTTCTGAAATAGCACCACCCGTAACGACTGCTATTATTGGTACACGGTATTTTCTCCAAGCATCAACAATATAGTCTATAACGTATCCCTTAATGGAGGGTGGATGAGGTGGTGTTATAACCACTACTATATCGTAGAGATCGCGCGATAATAGTTCTTCGAGAGCAATACGGTATCTCTCATCATCAGTATCACCCGTGAGATCTAAGGGGTTCTTTACTATTACGTGGGGTGGGAATTTCTCTCTCAATATCTTCTTTACTTCTTCGGGAGGCTCTGGCGTATCTAGACCATACCTCTCAGCAAAATCTGATGCTATTACACCCTCCCCTCCAGCATTAGTTAATATTAACAGTCTCTTACCTCGTGCTGGCCCCAGCGTGATGAAGGCTTTAGCTATGTCAAACATTTCATCCATAGTGTCTACTTCTATTATACCTGCTTGCCTAAATGCTGCACGGTAAATATTATATCCAGCAGCCATAGCACCAGTATGAGAGGCTGCAGCTTTTTCTCCCTTCCTAGTCCTCCCACCCTTCAATACTATTATGGGTTTACCCTTCGAAACTATTCTTCGAGCTACTTCTATGAACTTTCTACCCTTACCGGGCTTTAACGCCTCAATATACATTAGTATTATCTTAGTGTTAGGGTCTTTTTCCAGGAACTCTAGTAGTTCAACGTCTTCGACATCTATCTTATTGCCGTAGCTTATAGCCTTAGAGAGTCCCATACCCTTTAAGGCCATCCAGTCAATCCACATTGACAGCATAGCGCCACTTTGTGATATAATAGCTATATGTCCTTTGGGTGGTCTCTTTAAACGTTCTTCTGGTAGGAAGAAGGTGTCAACACCACTATAGTTGTCTAGTACTCCTATACAGTTGGGACCTATAACACGTATATTGTATTTCTTCGCGATCTCTAGTACTTCTCTCTCAAGTTTGGCTCCTTCTTCACCAGTCTCTGAGAACCCACCGCTAACGATTATGGCTGCTCTTACTCCTTTCTCACCTATATCTCTCATTATCTTGGGTACAAGAGTGGCTCGGAGAGCAATTACTGCTAGATCTACTTCATCGGGTACGTCTAGGATACTCGGATAAGTCTTGATGCCCAGTATCTCCGGGTATTTCGGAGTTATAGGATAGATCTTCCCCCTAAACTTCTTCTTCAATTGTTCAACGATAACGTACCCTACAGTACCTTTACGAGCACTAGCACCTATAACAGCTATCGACTTGGGGTTAAAGAATAAATTTAGTCCACTACCATCGTTCATAAGGTTTTCCACCAGGTATGGAATACTCATAAGGGGTAAAAATATGATGTTACTAAGAGATGAGATAATCTAGACTGATATTAATGACATGGACTAAGATATTAGATAAAGAGAAAATAGACCTTTTAAAAACACGTTTTTATTATATTTTTGTCTTGGTTAAGACCAGTGTTTTGATACTTCTCCCTTGAACGATCTAAGAGTCTTTATTGCTTTAGCCCATTCTATGTAGTCTTCGTATACTTCCTCATAGGGTAGGGGTATATCTGGGTCAAGGTATATCACGAAGCGTGATACTTCATCATAGTCTACTCCGAGTTTAGAGTACTTTTCACGCATACGTGATATGACCTCCCAGACCCATTCGGGAGGTTTATCTTGTGTTAAAGCCATTTCACGTATACACCTCTTTCTGTGAGAAAACTAGGTAGAATGTGGGATTTCTGTGATAGCTTCAAGGCATGATTGTCTCAAGATATACAAGCTTTAAATACTATAGCGTAAGCGTAGAGAACACACTAAAAACTCGTAGAGTATAAGAAAAACGGAGACAATGATCACGTACACTTAAATACTGGTACAACTAGGTTCTAACTCCATAAAGAGAAAAAGAGTTTATATTGTAGTCCCAGCATTCTTATCAAAAGAAGTGATGCGTAATGGATATTTCGTGGAAAGACCTCTTCGCAATATCGTTGATAGTATTAATAATAGGGGTTCTCACAGCCTCCTATGGGGTCATAGCGCGGAGCGAGGGTTTGATAATAGCCTCATCAATCCTAATATTATTCCCAATACCCTTTGTGATGCTCTCATATAGGGCGTTGAAGGGAGGAGAAGTTGAATCAAAAGATCTATACAATAATGCCATAATTGGATTAGTAATGATAACTATTGTATCTCTTAGCGGCTACTTCCTCTTTGCAACAACGCAGGGTAAGGCTGTGAGCCTAGCAGTATTTCTAGGAACAATATTATCATTGATAATAGAATACATTAGTAAAAAGAGAGCAGAAGCAAAAAGTATGAGAAAAACGGAGATAAAAACAGTTGAAGGTGGAGAAGAACCCATAAAAGCTACTGTAACTGAAACTATGGAGCAGAAACGAGTTGAAGAAAGCTGAAAAACTTGTTTAACGAATCCTTAGTTATACTAGTTTTAAATGTGTAGGAAATAGGATGCTTTAACGAAGTCAGCCATAGTCTTAAGCCCAGCGGATGCTTCAACTACTCTTGGCGCCATATTGACTATGACTGCAGCAGTACCCTGGTCTCCAGGTGTGCCAGTGCTCCTCCACTTTGCTGTGGGTTCGCCTTCCACTATTATTTCTTCATATTCTTCTGATTCAACTAGTGCGTGGAACTCTATTCTAACTATCTCCTTGTCGCCACTATAACCTATGCCCATACCCTTTACTCCTCTAACGGTGCCGGGTTTTATTTCATAGTATTGGGTCTTGTATTCCACTTCAGATACTACTGGTTCCTGTTTCTCTTCAACTCTAGTTATCTTTAACCCCATTATTTTTGAGAGCAAGAATACTGATTCTGCAAAGCCCACGTGTGCTGTTATCTCGCCTCTACTCATCTTCTCATTGAATTCTTCTACTGTTAGACCTAATCCTATCTTTTTCTGGAAGCTCTTCCTACGTTTACCTGCATCTACTACTCTTATAGCTCTTATATGGTCTACTTGGATGTGTGGTAGGCTTAGGATTGCTGGTAGAGTATCTAGGAGGAAACCCGGGTTTATGCCAGTACCGAGAACTGTTACCTCATGTCTTCTCGCATAATTGTCTAATAATTCTGCTAACCATGGGTAACGGTAGTAAGGATAACTTAATGTCTCACAAGTCGATACAACATTAGCTCCTTTCTTTATGGATAATACTATCTGGGGTAGTGCTTTATCAAGCCAACTAGTTGTAGCATGTAATACTATATCCGGTTTTACGGGCTCAAAAGCCTTGTCTGGATCCTTTTGAACTATAACCCCTAGTTTCTCATTTAAACCTATAACGTCTCCCAAGTCTTTCCCCACTTTCTCCGGGTCTATGTCCACTGCACCAGTTATCTCATAGCCTTTTCTCAAAGCATATCTCGCCAATAAGGCTCCTATAGGGCCTACACCATAGATTAGTACGCGTAGACTCAAAATAGACTCCCCGTGTAGTGTCTAAATGCTATGACTGGGTAATAAACAATTGTTTCGCTAATAAAAGGATAGGTTGTGGGAAAACCATGGTATGAGCTCAAGGCGGGTTTCTACAAGTATTCCTCAACTTTCTTAAGGAATTCCTCGAAGAGCTGTGCAAAGGATTCTACTTCGCGTAGAGTATGGCTGCCAGATAACATTAGATGGCTTATATCTTCTGTTAA
>JALUDQ010000124.1 GCA_027043985.1 Desulfurococcales archaeon | reverse complement strand
GCTCACAGAATACCCCCTTTTTAACATTTATTATAGCTAATGCGATCATTTATAAGCTTTCCTAAATTTATTACTGTGGAGCAGTTTTATAGGACGGTAATAACGTGGTCTTATCTTTTAGATGGACGACTATTAAATGATTTATGTATAAGATTGATTAGGGTACACCACAAAAAATAGAAGTAACTAACCATATACTGGGTGTTACCTAGTATTGTCTGAAAAGGAGAAAAAGAAACTAAGAGCAATAGTTTATGACATTGTTCCCAGTGGTAGCGAGAGCCGTATGAGGGAGCTTGTTGAAAAGACCTTTGATGAATATGTAGTTGTAAAGGAATATGTTGAAAAAGAGGGTGTTGTTGAAATGTATGGACGTATGCCCGTTCTAAGCGAGATGCTAACAGATATCATAAGGGATAAAGTTAGAGCCGATGTTGTTATTATTAAGAGTATTAAGTCGTTAAGGGGAAGCGATAAACTATTATTTGTTAAGAGAATATTAGAGCTTAAGAATATGAAACTCATATCATTATCCTCTAGAGATAATAAACTGCTTAAACTTTCAACTAAGGATTTGTTTAATAGAGTCATGTATGCTAAGATCTATGATATAGTTGGCTACTTCATAATAATATTGACAACGTTTCTAATGTGGTTTCTATTCAGAAACCTTGTATTCACTCTATTATTTCTTGCAGTAGCAACAGTCGTATCAGTATTCCATTATCGTAGAGGATTAAAGGCACGAAGATATACAGAGAAACTCTTACGGAAACTACTTGAAATGAAATTACCTAAAGATACTAGGAGGATACGTGTACGTATAAGTGAGTTCGGTGCAGAAATGATAGAAGAAAAAGGAGGAACACAATAGTAAAATACATTACTTAATGTGGGGATACGTTGTTTATTTTATGGCTTTTGTCCCTCTCTCTCCAGTTCTTATTCTTATAACATCTTCTACTGGTATTATGAATATCTTACCGTCTCCGGGAATACCTCTCCTAACAGTTTTCATGATAATGTCTACTACTTTATTAACATCATTATCATCTACGACTATTTCAACCTTTACTCTTGGTAGGAGATCATAGTATTCAACTCCCTCAGGCCACCTATACTTTATTCCTCCTTGTCTTCCTCTTCCCCGAACAAGATAGGCTGTGAGAGGAGAGAAGCCAGCTTCACTTAGCGCCTTCTTGAGGGGATCTAATGCTTCTTCTCTTATTATTACTTCTATTTTCTTCACAATAAAACCCATATTGATTAATGTCTCTAATATGTAATATGTTTTTTGTAGAAACGAAATATTATTTTAGTCAAGACACTCTATGATATTGTAAAGCCCTACGGTATGAGTCCTTTCTCCTTAATTTTTTCAAGTATATCAAGATTTGAGAATATTTTATAGAAGGAGTTTTTCTCCTCAAGTGCTATTCCGTCAAGAATCAGCAGCTTTGATGTCTTCTCACCATTTTCCGATTTTATGGCTACATAGAATGGATAATATACTATATATATGTTTTCAACTTTTCCGTTTAATGCCTCAACTAAATCTACGAAACGTGTAATACATGTTCTTAACGGTAATACAATTCTTCCTTTAGACTCTGTGGGAGAACCATGATGTATTAGAGCGTTTTTGACTCTCGCTATTGTTAATGGATCTATAAATTTGCTCAATATGGAGTATCTTACCTCTACCATGTCACCAAATATATCAAGTAATGACTTATTTGATAATCTACCAAGTATGGCATGTAATTTCTCTTTAGAGATCCCTAAACCTTCCTCGATATCAGTTATAGTTACAGTACCTTCTTCTGATATTTTCTTTAGTACAGTTATAGCTTCAGTTGAGAAGTCAGAAAACCTTCCTAAAATCTCATCTAATCCTATTGAGAACCCCTCCTTTACTACCGCATAACCTTCTAGGCCGTCGAAGACTAATTTTCCTTCTACTACGCTTACTTCTTCTCTTACTATGTCTTTCTCTGCTATATGAATGTCTAAGACTATAAGTGGAACAAATACTAGAGCATAATGTGTTATTCTTGACCTACTTCTACGTAGTATAGATGTTTTGTTGGTTTTCTTGCTGAATATTTTCAACGCTTGTTCTAGCCCTACTACTGGCTCTATATGGTACTCGTCATAGAATTTTTCTCTATTCCAAATACTCTTATCAATATTCAAGTCTTCGATAGGTCTCACAATATCTATACTATATCTCTTTGCTAATTCGAAGGCTTCAGAGTCTACACTTCCGAGAGCTATAATAACTATCTTATCCAAGGGAAGTTCACTTTTCCATGCGATATATTTTTCCGCTATGTCTAAATCGATATTATCCTTGATAAGAATGAAACCTATCCTAATTAGAGAGCCAGGTATGGGTGTGAATTCTGCCACTATGTCAAAGATATGACTAACACGACCCTCACCCAATATGGGATAATTCGTATGAATATTGAATCCTTGACTTTTTAACCTAGATATAATCCATGTCTTTACATATTCGTATCTGTCTCTATGAGCGTGCTCCCCCATAACTTTCTTATGATCACCCATGTCTTCAATATTTGACGCCACTATCCCCCACCTCTGCCTTAGCTATGTTCGCCTTTGATTTTTCTCCTAACAATAAGATGTTTACACAAACCGCCTTTTTAAATAATGTTTTTCTAGTATTACCTTTTCTTGTTATACTAGATTTGTTTTACACAGTGATTTTTCTTGCATACAATGTCTTCAATAATATTGGGACTATTAGTGATGTCACTGGTAGTATCATTAATATACCAGTATAAATGTGTGTTGATATGAGCCCTAATTGAAGACTTAGTGTTGCAGAGGTTAGCATTACTTCTGCTCTAGGCATCATACCAACACCTATTATTAGAGAATCCGTATTGGAGAACCCAGCTATACGTGCTGCTATATAGCAACCGAATACCTTAGAAACTATTGCTAAGAAAATTAATGTTATTACTATGTAAGTATAATGACCTATTTCATATTCTACTAGTTCTTCTAGTTCCACAATAACACCTGCATAGACGAAGAACAAGGGTGTAAACAAAGCTACTACTGGTGCTATGTCTTGGCTTAAACGATGGGCAAGGTAGGGATAGCTTGCTAGACCTAGACCAAAGGCATATGCGAGTAGTATGGCACTCAACTTAATATACGATGCTAGATAGGATAACAACATGAGGATTATGAAGATTATAGTTATTAGTGGAGCTTCTATTTTCGTACGCATAAGTGTTTTAAATAAAGGCCTAGACATAAACTGAAACCCAAAGGAAACTGCTAGCCAGAAGGCGAAAGCTAATGCTGAAACACCTATAATGCTATCCAAAGATATTATACCTTCCTTTATTCCTGGAAGGGTACTTAGAAGAGCTAAACCTAGAACGTCATCAACGACTGCTGCCCCAACAATCGCGTTAGCTTCACGACTATTCAGTGAACCTAGTTCCTCTAGAGTTTTAACTGTTAGACTGACTGATGTTGCGGAAAGAATTACTCCTATAGCCATAGCCTCTATAAAAGAGGCATGAAGTAGAGGAATCGCCGCCAAACCAGCTAGAATTGCACCAACTACGCCTCCTACAGCTATTATACCGGAGCTTTTTAATCCTCTGAAAAATTCTCGAGTTGAACTTTCCAGCCCTGCATTGAATAGAAGAGTTATAATACCTAGAAGAGCTAAAGCATGTATAACATCTGATACTGTAAAACCTATTGCTGATAACATCAAACCCACTACCACGTACCCGAGAACCCTCGGGAGTCCTATTTTCACAAAGATTATTTCCGAGAGCTTGGCTAAGCCTAGGAGTATGGCGAACTCTAGCATCCAGGAAGCCGCTAGTTCTTCGGCAACCATTTATTGGCACCAATATTGGATATATCGGATACTAGGTTATTATCTATGCTAACTATGAAGAGTGGGAAAAATACGAGTTACGGTTCCAGAAAACATTATCTTTTAGATAAGTATTACCTAAGTAATCATTCTAGTTCTTCGCTTCTCTCACGCTTAATCTTTTTCCACTGATAGATGGTGCCAGCGACCAACACAATTAATGCTATGACAAGGGAGATAGACCGCGGAAACCAGTATGTTAAGCCCTGGAATATGAGGGTTGAAGCAACAACTGCTATGCCTAGAGCCAATACATAGTCAAATATAATGTACACTATTACGGTAGCCAACACTGTTAATACAAATAATGCTAATTTCTCGTACCCACTAATACTTACTAAATGTTTCTCCACTAATACTGTGAGTGTTAATGAAGCAATGATATAGCCGGCTGTAATAGATAGCCCTATTTTGAATACTATAAAACCTAGTATTAGACCTAGCACAAATAGCAGTATACCTATTATAAAGCCTAGTATAACTCCTCCACCTGCTGAAACAACAAATCCGAATCCTAAGAGCCCTATGAACCCTCCAAAGATCAGTGATGCTAGGATTCTTATCATTGTTCGACCTGCAAATATCAGCAATATACCAAACAATACTAATAATGCTGCATCCACTGGACCCATTGTTCTTTTACCCTTGCATTATCTTTGCTGGTAAACTTAGATAAACGTATTGTGTAGTCTATTAAAGTCTAGCGTACTCCACAAATAAAACTACGATTAAATAATCGAATAATAAACAAACTCCGAAGGCGAAGGTATTCCTTGAAGAAGCCGACTTTCTTTTCTCTTAACCTCAATATATGATTCTAGTAAATCATTATTGAATATTGGTTTAAGGTACTCATTATCGGATTCTAATTCGTCCAATGCCTCCTCTAGTGATCGTGGTAGCTCAATTATACCGAGCTCTCGACGCTTACTTTTACTCAGCTTATATACATTTATGTCGACAGGATCTCCCGGATCTATTTTCTTATTTATCCCGTCAATACCAGCGAGAACTATTGCTGGTATAGCTAGGTACGGGTTTGATAATGGATCAGGTGGCCTATATTCTATTCGTTTAGACGTTTTTGTGAGAGATGCTGGTATTCTAATTGCAGCACTCCTATTACTCTTCCCCCAGGTTAGGTATATAGGTGCTTCATAGCCTGGTATTAGTCTTCTATAACTATTGACTGTTGGTGATACGAGAGCACTGAGACTTCTTCCATGCTCTATTAAGCCTCCTATAAAATATCTTGCCAATTGACTTAGATGAGCGTACCTGTCGTTCTCATCATAGAAGAGGTTATGGGAGTTATTCCATAGACTTAAGTGGATGTGCATTCCACTACCGTTATCGCCCATTACTGGTTTTGGCAGAAAAACTGCTACTTTGCCTTGTTGCACTGCAATATTCTTTGCAACATATTTAGTTGTCTGTATATGATCGGATATTGTCAGAGGAGTAGAAGCTTCTATGTTTACCTCTATTTGACCTGCCGAGGCGACCTCATGATGATGATTCTTTACGAATACATTAAAATACTCTCTTAAAATCCTACTCAGAGCCAAACGGTATCCCGCAAATCTATCATAGGGTTCCACCACGTAGTATCCGCTTTTAACTGGTACCCTAATACCATCGTGAGCCTCCATTGAAACTATTTTCAAGTCCTGTCCATAGCTAGTCGCATTATAGCCTATTTCATCGAAGACAAAGAACTCTATCTCAACACCCACAAGAGCTCTAAGCCCATTATTTTCAAGAAAAGCTTCTAGTTTCTCCACTACATATCTAGGATCCTTGGAAAAACGTTTTCCAGAGTAAGGATCATATATTGCTGATAAAACCCTGGCAACTTTCTCATGCCAGGGGATTTTAGCTAGTGTCTTAATAATGGGTTTTAATAATAGATCGCTATACTCTATTGGTGAAAAACCCTTAATGCTAGAACCGTCAAGCTTGACGAAACCCTTCTCTAAGTTTTTGTTGAAATCTCTGGAATTGACTGCTACTCCATGCAGACTTCCTACTAGGTCTGTAAACTGTAGCTCTATCCAGTCTAAGTCACTGAAATAGTGTTTAGAAACTGAAGCCCCCATTTTTATCACTCTTCAGTTTGTAGAACTATAATATTGAACACTTATTATATTATACCACTATTAGGTATATACGTTAATTAAGCCCACTCATGTGGTAGAAAACCTTATACCTATGTAAATGTGTTTTCTTGAAGTAGGAGGATATTAAAATGAGTTTGGATAACGCTCTTCCGTCAAGGTATAGTGGTAACATAAAGCTTGCTATATTATCGTTACTAAACTCTCTCGGAGCTGTAAATGATAAGAGGACTATTGGTCTTGAGGAGCTTGCCAAGTACTTGGCAGTACCAGTAAATATAGTAGAGAATACATTAAACGAATTATTACGAGAGAAATACATTGAGAGAAAGAATAATGGCTACTATATATCAAGTAAAGGTATAGCAGTTGTAGTGGGCTTTATAAGCTAACTAGTGGAATGAGGCAAGCTAAATGAAGACTGTAGTGACCGTATATGCTGATAAACCAGATTTCAACCAAAGTAATGCGTTAATAATCTATTCAATCACTTATCTGGCAAGCCATAGGGGGTTTAATACAATAGTAATAGGAGGAGATAATATACCCGGTGTATTGGAGAAGATAAATGTTGTATCATATATAAATAGTATGCCAAACGTTATCGTTGAGAAATGGGTTCGTGCAACTGATATTGCTATAGTTTTGTCAGAGATTCTTCATGAGAACTTTCCTAGAGTAATTCTTTGTTACGGTATCTCATGTGTTTTAGCCGCTATACCTATTAAAAAGTACGCAACATTGAAAGTAGCTTATGTTCCGTCAGTAAATGATTTCCTAGTACTTGAGGGAGGCGATAAGCTTCTATCGGAAACCTATAGTAGTCTAATTAGGTATTCATTAGATTATGTTGACCTAGTTTTTGATTCTGAAACACGTATACAACACTTTGTCAATGAGAAAGGTGAGAAAAAGAACCTATTTACTAGTGATTTTAGAGTCTTGGAAAAATTTGTGTTCAGCGGATGATGATAGAAATGCGCATATTAATGCTTTCCTGGGAGTATCCGCCACGGATAGTAGGCGGGTTGGCAAGACATGTTTACTGGCTTTCTAAAAGTATTGTTGAACACGGTCATCAAGTAATTGTTGGAACTCTATCAAATAATAGTGATAATGTTATTGAGAGACAAGGTGATTTAACTATCATTAGGATTAACCCCTATAAGATACCTTCACCCGATTTTATAAGCTGGGTTCACCAGTTCAACCAGACTCTGATAGAAGATATTATTGACGCCGTAGGGTCAGATATTGATATAATTCATGCCCATGACTGGCTCGTAGCCCGTGCTGGAATAATATTAAAACACTTGTATAGGAAACCGTTAATTGCAACTATCCATTCAACAGAGTATGGTAGGAGAAATGGCCTTCATAACGTCTTTGAGAGACATATCCATGAGGTGGAATGGCTCTTAACCTATGAGGCATGGAAAGTTATAGTATGTAGTCGTTACATGAGGGAGGAAGTTCAAAGAATATTTGCTACCCCTTCAGATAAAATACACATTATACCTAATGGTGTTAATCCTATTAAGAAAATGAGCTTCAATGAAGTATTAAGGGTATTAGAGAAATATAACATTCCTCCAAATATGAGAATAGTATTGTTTGTTGGTAGACTTGTTTATGAGAAGGGGGCACAAATACTTATTGAGGCTATACCCTATATAACACGAATAGCCGATGATGTGTTTTTCGTAATTGTTGGAACGGGGCCTATGAGAGAAGAATTGGAGAGGAGGAGTATAGAGTTAGGTGTTCGCGATAGAATTGTATTTACTGGTTTTGTTACAGATCAAGAGCTACATGCTCTATATAATGCAGCTTATATTGCTGTATTTCCAAGCCTCTACGAGCCCTTTGGAATAGTTGCTCTTGAAGCTATGAGCATAGGTAAACCAGTTGTAGTATCTAACGTGGGTGGATTGAGCGAAATAGTTGAACATGGTAAAAATGGACTTAAAGTACCCCCAGGAGACGCTAAGGCACTAGCCAATGCAATAATTGAGTTACTCCTAAGACCCGAGAAAGTCGAGAAACTAGGTAGGAACGGATATACTGATGTTTACAGAAAATATACCTGGGATAAAATTGCCGAAAAAACCCTAGGGATCTATGAGAAAGTACTAGATGAATACAATACGGGTTTATGGAAACCTAAGGTCTTTCCTACTAGGTCACTATGATAATATTATTGATAAAAAAGCGGTGTTTATACTCTACCAGTTTTATACTTATTTAGACCTGGTTAATTGTTTAATCTGGTACTACAATTGTGCCTGTTTTTTCTTCAAGAATCTCTAGGGCTTTGTATAGATGGCCTATAGCAGCTTTCTTTCCTCCATGCTTTATGAACCTTATGCACGCTAGTACTTTAGGTCCCATAGAGCCGGGTGGGAAATGTCCTTCATTGTATAATTTTTCCAGTTCACTAACCTTTATCTTTCTTATAACTTTTTGATCGGGTTTTCCGAAGTTTAGCATTGCTCCTTCAACATCTGTTAATATTATGAAGTAATCTGCTCCTAGTTCTGATGCCAATACTTCTCCAGCTAGGTCTTTGTCTATTACAGCTTCAACACCCTTTATTGTATCGTCTTCCTTTATTACAGGTATTCCTCCTCCACCGCTCGCTACTACTATATAGCCTGCATCTACCAATGTCTTTATAGCGTCTATTTCTAGGTTAGCTTTAGGATCCGGCGAGGGTACTACTCTTCTCCAACCTCCACGTGGGTCGGGTTTCATTATCCAACCTTTCTCTTTAGCTATCTGCTTTGCTTCTTCTTCCGTATAGTATGGTCCTACATATTTTGTCGGGTTCTGGAATGCTGGATCATTTTTATCTACTAGTACCCTATTCACCATTGCTACTACTTTTTTGTCGATACCTCTCTTCTTTAGCTCATTTGATAGAGCTTGCATTATCATGTAGCCTAGCCATCCCTGAGTCATCGCACCAGCTATGTCCATTGGTAGTGGTGGTACTTTTTCTTTTCCAGCTTCCATCCATACTAGAATGTTTCCTACTTGCGGACCGTTACCATGTGTTAGAACTACTCTGTATCCTCTTTCGATAATGTCTGCTATTTGTTTCATTGCTCTTATAACGTTGTTCCATTGATCTTCTGCTGTACCTTTTTGCCCTTTTTGTAAGAAGGCGTTCCCTCCTAGGGCGATAACTATTGTCTCCATAATCTTTTCACCTATGGTTTAATTGGTGAAATACAGTGTTGTAGTAAAAGGGGTGTGATATTTAAGTATTCCCGAAAGAGATTCTCGTGAGACTATGTTTACGTGATGGTAAAAAGAATATTTGGTTAAAATAAGAGTACCGAAGAATGCTTTTAGCCTGGTAAGAGTCCTTCTTCTTCTAATCTGTCTGCGAGCCATCTTAGTCCTAGTTCTTCTAGTTTAGCTCTACTGGGTCTTCCGTCAATCCATCCTCTTAGCCTATAGTATTCGTCTAACATCTCGTTGAGTCTAACAACATGGCCTTTTGCTGGTCCTTCGGGCATCGGTTCTTCTAGTAGTCTCTTTGGCAATGTGTCATATTCTCTACCATCACCGAATGATAATACGTTGAATACCCTTTCAGCGTTGTATATTCTCTCACCGATTATCTCTATGTCTTTAGCAGTAACATCCCATCCGGTTACGGCACTTAGCATTGCTGCATAGTCATCCGCCCAGACGGCGAAGGATGTGAACTTACATAGTATTAGGCTGTCTATTACTCCGAATACGTCTTGGAAGTGTTTAACTAGTTCTGGCTTACCTTTTGTCTCAAATCTGTCTACTAGTTTTGGTACTCCAAGGATTTCTGGTGAGATCATGTAGGCTCTTAGGTGGCAGCCTCCACGGTTGCTTGTAGCATAGGCTAGTCCGTGACCTTGTGCTCCTCTAGGATCATAGGCTGGTAGTTCTTGTTTTCTAACTACCATTGCTACTTCGGGTGCGCCATACTTTAATGCGAGTCTGTAAGCGCCTTCGGCTAGGTCGTCGCCTATTCCGGAGCGATAGGCGGTTCTCCATACAAGTTCTACTATTGCCTCTGGTGAGCCCCATTTAGCGTTTAAGCCTCTCAATTTCTCCTCTGGTATTTTGCCTAACTCTACTAGCTCCATTAGTGTGCCAATAGTGTGTCCCATTGAAATGGTGTCTAATCCAAGTTCGTTGCATAGGAAGTTTGCTTTAGTTATTGCTTTAAGGTCAGCTGTACCTGTTTGTGCGCCAAAGGCCCAGATTGTTTCATATTCTGGTCCTCCTCCTTTACCCGAGAACGGGGAGTCTTTTACGACAGAGTATCTTGCGCAGGTCATCTGGCAGCCCCAGCATGCTTCTTCTAGAGATTTCTTCTTATCCAACAATGTCTCTGCTAGTGTTTCACCACTTATCTTGTCGGCGTGTTCGAATACACCTGTACGGAAGTTCCGTGTTGGGAATATACCAGCTTTATTGATTATGTTTACTAAGACAGCTGTACCGTATTTTGGTAATGATTGACTTGTTACTGGATTCTTTCTATGCTTCTCCATTACCCGTGCTGAAACTTCTCTAAACATGTCTGGTTTAGCTATCTTTGGTTTCATATGTCCTCGTACTGCAATTGCCTTGAGTTTCTTAGAGCCCCAAACAGCTCCATGACCGCCACGTCCAGCTGCACGGTTTTTATCATTCATAATCGCCGCAAACTTGACTAATCTCTCTCCAGCAGGGCCTATTGCTGCTACCTTTATTTGTCGTGCTTCATCGCTTCCTACTTCGTTTGCAAGTTCTTCTTGAATAGCCTCGGTAGTGTGATGTACGTCCATGCCCCACAAATGTTTTGCGTCACGTATTTCAACCTTGCCGTCGTGAACCCATAGATAGACTGGTGAATCAGATATATCCTCTATTATTATTGCATCGATTCCAGCGAATTTTAGTTCTGGTCCAAATTTTCCACCACTTTGAGAGTCATGTATGGTTTCAGTTAGAGGCGATTTTGTTACTGAGCACCAGCGTCCTGGAGAATATAATCCTGCTATACCTGTTAGAGGACCAGTTAGTACTATGGCTTTGTTAGACGGGCCTAGGGGGTTTACTTTAGGGTTTACTTCCTTTAGCATCAAGTATACTCCCAGACCTCGTCCGCCAATCCATTTTTTCAGTATCTCTTCTGGTAAAGTTTCATAAGTTATCTTACCGTTCCATAAGTTTACACGAACTATTTTACCCATGTATCCTCCGAGAACCATGTATTTGACACCTTCTCTGTAAATAATAGTTGTTTTGCGTTTAAATAAGTCTTATGAATTGAATAATACTGTTTAACTTTTCGAACCATAAAGTTAAACTACATGTTTTAACACAGACACGAAACAGTGTGAAACAAGGTAGACGTCAAATTGACATCTCTGAGAATACAAGAATGGAATATTACTCTAGATAAGAGAAGCACTCCCCGTGAATTAATGGTTGAAACAACAATGAAATGTAACTATGACTGCATACATTGTTTTAGAAGACTACTTATCGGCGAAGAACTGGGAGAGATGTCTTCTAAAACCTTTGATAAGCTATTAAAACAATCAATAGAAGCCAGGGTGGAGAAATTCTCGTTTTCTGGTTGGGGTGAACCATTAGTTCATCCAAAAATAATAGACTTTATAGGTAAAGCGAAATCAAATGGTATAAAGGTTTTATTA
Source organism: Desulfurococcales archaeon (assembly GCA_027043985.1). Classification (GTDB taxonomy): domain Archaea; phylum Thermoproteota; class Thermoprotei_A; order Sulfolobales; family WANQ01; genus JALWGO01. The sequence goes on along the minus strand of JALUDQ010000124.1, from coordinate 1,164 downwards.
AATACTAATGGATCTTTGCTTGAACATTACGGCGAAGAATTATTCAAGTTAAATGTTGATGAGATTGTTGTAAGCATGGATGCAGCCGAAGAGAGCGTGTATGCGTCCATACGCAGAGGTGGACACTTGGCTCTTGTAGTTAAAGGATTAAAACAAATAAACGAGTTGAAAAAGAAGTACTCAACAACTAATCCTATTTTGAAATTTCAGTTCACTATTAACACATTGAACTATAAACAGCTTCCGAAACTAGTAAAACTTGCTAGAGAACTAGGAGTAATAGAGATAACTGTGTCAAATATTATACCTTTATCAGAAGAATATGAGAAAAACCTTGCATGCTACATAAACTGTGGTGAAGATAGCGAAGAAATAGAGAAACTAAAGCATGAAATATCTTTGCTTGTTCTTGAAAACAATGTAAACGTGATACTGCCGAACTTTAGTTTAAGAACAGAACGCCTCTGTCCGTTTATTGATAAAACTGCGGCCTTTATACGCTGGGATGGTGGAGTATCTCCATGTATTTACTATGCACATAACTGGAAACCTGTTCTCTATGGGATAAGAAGAGAGATAAAAGCTGTAGTTTTCGGCAATATTAATAATAGACACTTAATTGATATTTGGAGATCACCAGATTACGCCTTGTTTAGGTTTAGAGCAAAATTCTTTCACATGCCCTCTTGCCTCGACTGTCCAGTACAAGAATATTGCATCCTATCTAGATCCAATGATAGTGACTGTTGGGGTGGAAGTCCTACATGTGCCCATTGCCCTTACTCACGCGACTATGTTAGATGTCCGCTATGAACTCATTTAGGGAGATACATCATGGTTGCTAGAGTTAAGATCTCAATATATTCCTCGCTTAGAGAAGAACTTGGATGGAAAGAAAAAGAGGTTTTAGTTGAAGATAATGCAACACTTATGGAAGTACTTAGAAAGGAGCCCTCCCTATACAAGCGTCTCATTAATGAGAAAGGACGACTACGAAGTGATTACATGATACTAGTAAACGGGATACATATACAATTCAAGGATGGAGCTAGAACTCGTATCCGTGATGGAGACGAGATAGCTATCTTTCCACCGGGAGGTGGTGGATAAGAATTGAGAAAACGCTATGACCACACCTTCTTTACAGAGGAACAAGTAAAAGTA
>JALUDQ010000123.1 GCA_027043985.1 Desulfurococcales archaeon | reverse complement strand
GACCTGGAGAATATGGAGGAGAAGTATTTGGCTACACAAAGCATTAATAGAACAATATATCTAGCCTCTAAACCCAGTTCTTCCATTAAAAATAAGAGCTATACCTATATGAGAGGGAACGTATTTAATGCCTAGAAGAAATGCCCGTAAAAGAAAAGAAAGAAGAGGAGTATACAGCGTAGACGTACAAAAATACAGTATTTATCCACGGATACAGAAGCCATCAGAATACACTACACCAGCCCAACAGCTAAGACCAGGGAAAACAATAGAGGTAGACATAATAGACGTAGATGAAAAGAATCGTGGAATAGCAAGATACGGTAACTACCAAGTACTCGTACTAGGCCAGGCAACTGTAGGAGATCGTGTAAAAGTAAAAATAGAGCAGATAAGAGGAGACACTATTATCGCCAGTATCTTGTCTATGAAGAAAAGCGATATAGAATACTAGGCGAACCCCAGGTGTATTCGAGACTAAAACACTATGATGTTATTTCCATAGAAATAGATGAAAGAGAACAGAACGAGCTAAAGGGTGCCATAATTGTAGTAGAAGAAAATAAGCTAACAGAAGACTTTAGAAACTATTATTTCTACATAGAGCCCACGAAAATAAATGTCTACAAAGTTAGAGAAAAGCCACGGCTCATAGACATAGTTTTTGACGAAAAACTAGTAGAATTCTATGGGAAAGAAAAAACACGTAAACTGAGAGAAGCCGCACTAATAACAAACAAGTTAGAATTATCACCAGTTCTAGTAGGAGACAAAACACTTTATCCCGAAGCAATACTAGACGTAACATTCACCGACAAGGAAGCCCAGGTAAAAGTAACCGTAAAATACCCTAAAATAAAATAACTATTAATGGTGCCTCGGCTAAGGAAAATGAACCCCAGAGAAGGGGGATAGTGCAGCCGAGGCCGGCACCGGTCCCACACTATATTTCATGATTATATTAGTTATTTAGTCCAAAGACTATGTGGTAACCGTAAAAAATAGTTGACTTATCTCATACTATAGTGTATTTAGCTAGCTTAGACAAGGTCTAAGATATAATGTGCCGTTGTATTCTATTATTTGTGCTCCTATATTATTACCATATATCCCAAGATAACCAGTAATTGTTACTGTAGCATTTATGCTAAGATTTCTTAGTATCTCTGTAAACGGTATTCTATCGTTAGTAGTATTATTCTCCCACCATCCCTTAACTATTACACGGTATTCTTTGTCTCCTACCACGATGTTTATCCATCCATTATAATCTATGTCTTCAATAGTGCCAGTAACCGTTATTGTCGATCTTGTATAATTGTCTTCTATAAACATGTTTCTATTTCTTAAGCCATGCATTCCTCTTTCAATACTTGTATGATGATCTCTTAACCATCTATGCCCTCCTTGCCCGGTAATGTTTCTCTGAGATGTATATGCGTATGCTACTAATCCCGCTACCAATACTACTATAGTTAACATTACTCCTATTATGACTGCTCTTTTCATTTCCTTGACTTCACCTCATCGTGTATTACACGTATTATTTTTATATTATTGATTCACTTAGCGTATACACAAATTGTGCATAACACGAGTATAGTTAGAGATAGCTAACATAATTGGCAACAATGCCTGGAGAGGATTAGAGAAATGCATGCATATCATCAAGTATTCCTAATAGTCGGTGTAGTTGATGCTATTGCCCTAATACTTGCTGCCTATATAGTGTATGTTTTACTGAAACTGAACAAGCTCTTAGGTACTAAGAGTTTACTATTAGTTTTCGCCGGATATCTTGTGTTTTCCCTAGGGCTCAGCTTATCTATCGCATCGAGTATGCTAGTATTTTTCTATGGACCTAGCGAGCCTCGGGGCCCACCAGAGCTTATTGTTGGAGCACGTAGAGGTTTATTCCTGGGTGAAGGACTTGCTTTTAGAGTGGGGTTTACTGCTTGGAATATTATCGGATACTCAAGCATAGTTTATGCTATATCCTATCTACTGGTATTAGCTGGCCTCCTTATATCAAGGTATAAGGTTGTAGAAATAAATCAAGACGATCTTGGCGCGAGTAATCGAACTCCTCTAACAGCTATATCGATTTCTACCGTTCTCGGAGCAGCGCAACCAGTAATTCACGCATCATACCTACTGTTAGCTGGTGATGGCCTCAGCCTAATACTACTCATCGGTATCGTGTTCTTACACTGTGGTTATCTTAGAGGAAGGCTAGGCTATCTCCTTCTACTAGCATCACATGTCTTTAGGCTTCTCGCGGTCTTCTCAGTAAATCCGTGGATTCTAGTTATAGCTGAACTCGTGAGACCTCTAGGCTTAATCCTTATTGCAACAGCTCTAGCGGAGGCTAGTAGGAAGTGAGCCCTATTAAGAAAGCACCGTATCGAAGCCAGGCTGGTATAATCTATGATATACTTAGAGCACTATATAGTGAGGGTGAAATGCCTCCAACAAGAATAACATATTATGCACGACTCCCCTATGATAGACTTAAACCCATGCTGAGAAAACTAGTAGAGAAAGGATTAGTAGAGGAGGTTCACGAAAGAAAACGCGTATACTATAAGATTACTGTGAAGGGATACGAAGCCCTTAAAGAGCTAGAAAAAACTAAGAGACTACTAGAAGCACTGGGTATGAGGTTCTAAGTCCTAGACACAGTATTGTTCGAATAATTAGAGCTAAATAATTATCTAAAGAATCTCTTCTTGAGGGAACTACTTATGAGCAACGTGATCTCCGCCTTAGCCCTAATAGTGTTCATTGTAGTTGCTGTAGTTGTAGGTTTCTTAATATAGGTTTCTTAGTACTTGTATATACTCCTATACAAACTTATAGTATATTTAATGGAAGTAATGGAAGCTCAAAGGATTTAATTGAAGACTATCTCCCATGTAATAAGACGGGTAGAGTTTTCTCTCCGGGACCCGTAGGCTTCGCAATTAGTACGGGCTATCGTGCTCCAGGAGAGAAGATTGGAGTTTACTTGTATGTTTATAAGCCATTGGTGTATCGTTTTAATGGAACGTATATTGTTGGATTATATGGTATTAGTGGAGACAGAAAACTTCTCATAGCATATGAGAACATCAGTGCTAGTGATCTCCCAGTAAATATTTTATGGAATATCCCGTACATGACTACTATCGCAACTATACTATAATTGCCGTAGCAGTTGAGAACAACACGGTAATAGACTGTATTATGGGCTATGTTACTGTTCCAGAATAAGAGGTTAAGGCAAGACTATTACTGGATAAGAGTACTTATCGGGTAGGCGAAACTGTTTCATTTACAATAGTTAATATGGGTAAAACACCTATATCTTTTGGAAGACCCTATGAAGTATATTATTTGAATGGCAGTTCATGGTTTCTTGACAAGAATCTAACACCAAGTACCTGGACACTAGAACTAATAGTCCTCAACGCAAACCAGTCTTTTACCCAGCACATAAGCCTAGAGAAAGCAGTACCAGGGATATATAAGGTCGTCAAGGTAGTTCACGGTGAGGGAACTAATATTAGCTTAACCTTAGAAGCCGGGTTCATAGTAGTAGACACCTAGACCTTAAACTATTTATAGGCGGAGCCTCTCTGGGTGCCGACTTCTCCATAGCTCTTTGTCAGTGCGGGCTACACCTGCTTACTTCATCGGCTCCCATTAACAAGGTTTCCCCGGAGGGAGCAGATATTTCTATTTGTCATTTGTTATGGGTGAGTTTATTTTCCCTGGGACTAGTATGTTATGATAGCTTTTGGCTGGGCTTGGAGCGTGTATGTGTCTTGATGATTGCTCATATAACTGATACTCAC
>JALUDQ010000122.1 GCA_027043985.1 Desulfurococcales archaeon | reverse complement strand
TAAAAGTATATGAAGTAACTACAGGAAACCTAATATTAATGATAACTGCAAGTGGAGGCCATGTATATGATCTAGTAAAAGATCCAATAGGCTTCCACGGAGTACTAATTGAGGAGAAAAAACAGCCGCGTTTCACTCCAGTCTACACATCCATAAAGAGATGCCTAAATTGCGGCTACCAGTTTACAGATGAAACAAATATTTGTCCTAGGTGTGGGAGTAGTGTCATAAAGGATTCAAGAGAAGTCATAAAGGCCTTAAGAGAGCTTTCAAGCGAAGTCGACATGGTTCTAATAGGAACAGATCCTGATACTGAGGGTGAAAAAATAGGATGGGACACAGCTGTTCTACTCTCACCATATACTCGTGATATAAGGAGAATAGAATTCCACGAAGTAACAAGGAAGGCTATAACAAAAGCTTTAGAAGCGATAAGAGAATTCGATATGAAACTCGTAGAAGCACAAATTGTTAGAAGAGTAGAGGATAGATGGATAGGATTCACTCTCTCACCGCTTCTATGGTATGAGTTCTGGCCACCTTATTGTAAACTATATCTAAGTGAATCAAAGAGAAAGAAAAGAAAATATGAGTGTAAGCCAGGTGAAAACAGGAATCTTAGTGCTGGTAGAGTACAGTCACCAGTATTGGGCTGGATTATAGAGAGATTCATAGAGCATAAGAAGAGTCAGAAATACTTCTATCGTTTCATAACGCCTAGAGTAGACATAGAGTTTTCAGAAGATGAGCTCAAAGGAGCATTACCGAGTCTCGAGAGAGAATACCTCTTAAAACAAGTATTGGAAGTAAAGAAGGTAAGCGAGAGAATAGAAGAAGTTAAACCTTTACCTCCATTCACAACTGACACACTATTATCAGAGGCCTCCTTAAAGTTCAAGTTAAGTACAACTGAGATCATGAATATTGCACAAGACCTCTTCGAACTAGGATTCATAACATATCATAGAACTGATAGTATAAGGGTATCTGATACGGGAATCAATGTGGCAAGAGAATACCTGAAAGAAAAATATGGTGATAAATACAAAGAACTCTTTGTCCCAAGAACTTGGGGTACTGGTGGCGCACATGAAGCAATAAGACCTACAAGACCCATAGATGCAGAGCGCCTACGCGAACTAATAGCTGAGGGAATCATACAGCCAGTTAGAGTACTTACAAGATACCATTACCTAATATACGACTTAATATTTAGGAGATTTATAGCAAGCCAGATGAAGCCAGCTAAAGTGAAACGCGAAGTCTATAATGTGAAAATTGGTAATGCTATAAAACAATTAGATCATCCAACAGAACTAGTTGAGCCGGGATTCATGGACATCTATAAGCCCTTTGAAATAGTTCCAAGTATTCCCGAAGGCAAACACCCCATACAAGACGTAATAGTATTCAAGAGAGCCGAGAAAACGCTATATACGCAAGGAGATGTAGTAGCATTAATGAAGAAGAGAAAGATAGGAAGACCGAGTACTTATGCTAAAATAATTCAAACGTTAATGCAGAGAGGATATGTTACTGAAACAGCAAAGCAGCGGAAACTAGTTGCAACGGAACTTGGTATGGGTGTTTACTCTTTCCTTTCCGCTCTGATAATAGATGATATTGTTAAGCAATTCGAGTCAAAGGAGAATAAAGACGTGATATTAGAGTTGCATAGTAAGTTCAAGGAACTTGCAAAACATGTTAGAAAAGACACATTATACCTACTTGCTGAAAGAGTGAGAAAGCTAGTGTCTGAAGAGCGTACTAGAATACTTGAGCAATACATGGATCATATTGAGGAGGGTAGGAAATACTATCAAGATGTTCTATCAGAACTATATAGTGAGGTAAGGGATATAGCGCTCCAAGTTCAACGCTTCAGTAATACGGGAAGTAGGATTAACATTAATAGGAAGTAAAACTAAACCTAGGAGTGTGATAATAGTTGACCTTGATAGCAGTTGCACACCTAAAAACCAGGATTGGTGCAAAACGCACAAACATGGAGCATGTAAAGAACCTAGTAAAAGAGGCTAGAGAGAAGGGGGCAAAACTAGTAGTACTTCCCTCAATGTTTAATAGCGGTCCAATAATAGATTACCTCCCTCCACAACGACTTAAGTATTCGTTGAAGAGCCAGGCTGAACGTATTCCAGGCCCTAGTACCGAGCAGTTGACAACTATTGCCATAGGCACGTCTCTATATATTGTTGCTGGACCAATAATAGAGAGAGCTGGGCCCAAGCTCTTTTTAACAACTATCATCGTTGGACCAGATGGCGGTATCCTCGGGAAATACCGCAAGATCGCATTATCGCCTAAGGAGGAACAGATAGGGATTTCTTCTGGACGTGAACTTGTATACTTTAATCTAGATAGAAAATACGGTATACTAGCTGAGGAAGATATTATTACACCTGAAATCGCTCGAAGCTTAAAGATAACTGGTGCTGATTCACTAATAACGTCTATTAGAGTGAAGCCGGGCAATAAGTTTACAAACTATTTGTTAATAGCTAGAGCAATAGAGAATAATTTACCAGTAATTGCTGCTGGAGGAATAGTGGAAAATCAGGGAGAAATTGCAGGAGAAGTCGCGAGCATGATCTATGATCCGAGGGAGGGAGTCATAGGTTTTGCTGAAGGTGCTGAAGAACAAGTAATAGTTGCAGATTTACCGAAGACTATAGATAATGGTTTACTTGTAACTGCTAATAGTTTGAAGCTAGCAGTAACGAGTTTATGTAAGATAGCAAGGAATAGAGATATAATATAATGGTTTTACGAGAAAATAGGTTATAGTATAATGGAAAAATAGTTTTACTCTACAACTGGCCCTATTACTTCTTTACCAGCGAGCTTATTGATACGTTCTACTTCTTTGTCAATGTATTTTTGGAATTCTTCTATTTCTTGTTCTGTCATGTGTCTGAATCGTCCTTGTAGTTTTAGGTAGTGTCTCACATGTTTTCTACGGGGTACTGGCGAGGTGACTCTAAACTCGCCGTTCTCTATTTCATAGTTTACCCATACTGCCGTCAGGACGGCTAGTCTTGAGACTTCAATGGTTTTCGCTGTATCTATTCTCCATCCCGGCGTACATGGTGAGAAGACGTGGATAAATGTCGGCCCCTCTATCTCCAAGCCTTTCTTAAACTTGTTCATCATGTCTACTATGTATGCTGGATTAGCTGTTGCCACATATGGTATACGATGAGCTGCAACAATGTCGGTTATAGGCTTCTTGGGCCTCCTCTCACCGCGCCACACTGTCCCAGCTGGCGTAGTTGTTGTCCAGGCGTAGAGTGGTGTTCCACCACTTCTCTGAATACCCGTGTTCATGTATGCTTCGTTATCGTATAACACGTACATTACGTCATGATATCTCTCAAGCATACCACTTAGGGCTTGTAGGCCTATATCATATGTTCCTCCATCACCAGCAACTACGACTATTTTTATGTCCTTATCCTTGGGTATTCTACCCTTCTTCTTAAGCATCTTTATAGCCGTTTCAACTCCAGAGGCAACGGCCGCAGCGTTTTCGAATGCTACATGTATCCACGGATGCTTCCACGCAGTATATGGGTAAACAGTTGTGGTTACTTCTACACAACCAGTAGCATTTACTATTATAGCGTCTTTTCCGATAGCCTTGGTTAACCATCTCATTATGAGAGCTGCTGCACATCCTTGGCACATTCTATGGCCACGTGCAAATAGCTCTTCTCTGGGTAAGTCTGCTATTGATCTATAGTATTGATTGGTCATTACTCTCTCACCCCTATGTAATATGTTTCAATTGTTCTACGACCCGATTCAGCTATCTCTTTGACCTTATTAATTACTGTTAAAACATCATGTAAATACATGGGTCTCCCACCTATTCCGAGGATGAAGCTTGAGAGAAGTGTATCTACTCCCTTCATGTATAATGCTTCCATAATATCGGCAAACACTGGGCCACCATAGGGTGCTCCGAAGGATATTGCTCTATCCATTACTCCAACAGCTTTTACGTTCTCCAAGTACTTTGCTATTTCTTCAACAGGCGAGGGTCTGAATAATCTTAGACGCAGCAAGCCTACTTTTACTCCATTCTTTCTCGCTTCATCTACAGCTGCCTTGGCTGTACTTGCGAGTGCGCCGTAGGCTACTATTGCTATTTCGGCGTCATCTAGTCTATATGGTTCAACAAGACCATATTTTCTTCCAAATACTTTACCGTATTCATCATCTACTTGCTTAGCTATCTCTAATGCCTTATTTAATGCAACTACTTGTTGATACTTGAATTCATAATACCATTCCGGCGGGCCAAGTGGTCCTAAGGTCATAGGGTTTTCTGGGTCAAGTGTATACCATGTTACTTGTTTTGGAATGAATCTTCTTACCTCTTCTTCTTCGGGTAGGTCTACTGCTTCAAATGTATGGCTTAATACGAATCCGTCGAAGGCTACCATTACTGGTAGTAGGACTTCCTTGTTTTCAGCCAACTTGTATGCTTGAATGATTGTATCGAATGCTTCTTGTGCTGACGACACTATATATATTATCCAACCAGTATCACGTGCATTCATGATATCAGAGTAGTCAGACCATATATTTATTGGTGGACTTAGTGCTCTTGATGCAACAGCCATTACTATGGGTAGTCTCATACCGGAAGCTATATGGAGTATTTCATGCATTAGTTCGAGTCCTTGACTAGCTGTAGCAGTAAATACTCTTGCGCCAGCTGCTGAAGCACCTATTGTAGCACTCATAGCCGAGTGCTCGCTTTCAACATGAATCATTTCTGCATCTAATTCCCCATTCGCTATAAACTCTGATAGCTTCTCAACTATGTGTGTTTGAGGAGTAATAGGATAGGCAGCAATAACGTCAACGTCAGCCATTTTCACTGCGTAAGCTACAGCATAATTTGATGAAAGAGAAGTCCTCTTGACCATTCCTTACTTCACCTCCGGCTCCATTTTTATAGCTTTTACTGGACATTCATTCGCACATATACCGCAACCCTTACAATAATCATAGTTAACAACGTATGTCTTATCGTATTTTCTGCCAGCTTTAGTAGTATACTCTTGTTTTAACTCTATTATTGCTGCATCTGGACAATACATCCAACATATAGCACAACGTATACACCTCTCCTGGTCTATTACTGGTCTCAGCGTTCTCCAACTACCAGTTTTGTATTCCTCACTGTTACCAGGCCATGGTATTACTGCCCCTATGGGCAGTTTCCTCCAGCCAGTACTTGGGGGTGGAACATAGCGAGAAGACTTAGCCATTACCCACTCACCTCTGCTTCTTCATAAGCTTTCTTGACTACTTCAATGTTAAGTTTTGCTATACGCTCACTAAACCTTCTGGAAACAGCATCTATAATACTATCCAGACTGACTATTTGTGTAGCCTTAACAAGCACTCCTAGCATTGCTGTATTTACTATTGGCACTTTTAGTATCTGTAAAGCTATTGTATCAGCATCTACCCTAGCTATTTTTACATCACTTCTCCCCAGTGTTTTCCTTATCTCATCTACTGGTTTCTTCGAGTTTATTATCACCCAGCCATTCTTCTTTAAGCCGTCTAGAACTGGTTCTGAAACCAGTAGAGAGGGGTCAAGAATCACTACTATATCAGGTTCTACTATTGGTGATCTAATATAGATTGGTTTCTCATCTATCCTAGTATATGCTTTCACTGGAGCGCCACGGCGTTCTGCTCCAAACTCTGGAAATGCTTGAGCATATTTTCCCTCTATGATAGCCGCCTCCGCAGTTACTTGAGAAGCGGTTACAGCACCTTGGCCTCCACGGCCATGCCATCTTATTTCGATCAAGAATCCCACCTTGGTAGGGTTTCTCACGTTTTTACACACACAATCTTTTCTTAAGACTCTCTAGTAGATAAGAGTTTAGTATTATGTCTCCATCATAGCACTAAGTTTTATAATAAACCTTGTCTTCAAACCTTTCCTAGGGGAGATTATTGGATGGCAAGGAGAAAGACCAGTTAAAGCATGTGATAACGGTAAAGGTAAACCATTTAGGTGATATCGCCAGGATGGCTGCTTCTGTCATGACACTGGGCCAGCCAATGTACATTATCAGGTTTAAGTTGAAGGAAAAACATGTTTACGGTATATTGGCGGTATTCAGAGACTACTACAACTATTACGGCCTCCCAATGTTCTATTACTATGTTGACGAAGACAATAAATACAGTGATGCACGATACATATTGTTGAGAGCAGATGAGAGCGGAGAACACTTAGAGATAGGGAAGGGTAGCAGAGCCGGATGGGTTTCTATTCCAGTCATAGACTTGAAGGAAAAACCAGTCTTTATACCAGAGGAGATCATTTAGCTACTGCTGGAATATATATTGAAACCCTCCTATTGCGGCTATATAGTTTTATTTCGCCTCTTTTTTCAAGTTCTCTTAAAATATCTTTTGCAACACTATAGCTAACGTTGAGTTTACTCATCAATACATAAGGTGTTATGTACGATGATCCTCTAATTTCTCTGGCAGCCTTCTCTACAAGACTCTCATCATAGTATACGAGTCTTCCCCCAGTCTCTGCTGATTCATGCTCTCTCAATCTACGTTCTTCCCTAGCCATTCTTCTTTGTCTCTTTTCTAGAGCAGATATGGGCTTTCCGCCCTTGGTGCCCATGTAGGACACCGTTATCAATAATTGTATTTATCGGAATAAATGTTTTATTTTAACAAAACCAAAAGATAGGAAGGAGCTATATTGGTTAAGGAGGAAACCAATGGCTTTCAATGAGAATGCGTTGTTAAGTGAGCTCTCAGAGCTTTTCCGATTCGTTGGACTGGGAACCAGCGAGCTTAGAATATATCTTATTGTATTATTAAGAGGCCCCATTACTGCGAAGGATCTTGCAAGAGAAGTCAATATAAGTCCTACTAAAATTTACGAACCATTAAACAAGCTCGTACGAATAGGGCTCCTTGAGAAGACTTCTGAGAGACCAGCTAGATATGTTGCGGTAAATCCGCGTATAGCTTGGAGAAAGATAAAGAACAGTATAGATGAGAAGATAAAATTCTTTGAAGAACGAATACTACCACAAATAGAATCCCTTTATCGTGGAGGCAGTGGTGCATATAGAGTATTAATAGTTCCTCCCCAATTAATAGAAAATAGTATAAGAGACGTGATTTTATCGACTTCTACAAACATAGACATAGCTCTATCTTACAGAGAATTACTCACGAATAAAGTCATTAATAGTATAATTGAAGTATCCGATAAAGTCAAAACACGTATACTATTAGAGGAGGAATTACGCGAAGAAAAAATCATTGAAAAACTTAGGGAACGAGGAATTAGTTTAAGGTTTCTCAGCGGAATGTTTGGAAGCGGTGTAATAGGAGGTGTCGTGATATTAATAGTAAAGACTCCTGAAGGAGAACTTATGGGTATTTGGAGTGATCACGAATTCTTTACAGAGATCGCAAAAGTGTATTTTGATCACTTGTGGAATAAGGCTAAATAATTAATTGAGGGTAATACGTATTATTTAGGGGAGGGGTTTATAAGTTTTCATCATCATTAGCTGTATCTACCGGGTGTGAAAGCACATGAAGTTAATAACAGTAAAAATGCCCGAACCCTATGTAGAAGGATTAGACGAACTAGTTAGAACAGGCAGATATTCCTCAAGAAGCGAAGTCATACGCATAGCCGTGAGAGAGCTTCTCAAAAGAGAGCTATGGATTAAAGAAGAAGAACTAGAATTCCAACCCCTAAGAGCCTTTGTAGAGAAACGAGTATTCATATAATACAATAGGGTTTTATCAACATTAAGTGAATTCGTGTATTTTGGATTGCCTACTCTTACTTTCTCTAAGAGGCTTTACTAGAAGCCTATACAAGGGCTCCTCTACACGTAGTATCCTAAAACTCAGTGGAGGAGAGAATCCCGGAAATATTTGCCTAAGCTCATCAAGTTTAACTGGCCGAGGATAAAGCCTGGGCTCCAATACCTCTATAGCCATAGCCTTCTTTGCACCAGCAATATATGGCCATGCATCTCTTTCTATTCCATGCTTCTCATACCTCATTATCTCATTCCATACACGCTGAGGAGATCCCATTATTATTCTTCCAGCCCTAAACTCTCCCATCAATGCTTTAACGGAACCAGAAACATATACAACTATTATTGCTCCTTCAACTATGGGTATTCCTATCCATCTACGTAGCTCAAACTTCTTACGACCCGCAAAGATTTGATAAGCATACTTAGGCCTTATACTCATCAAGTATAGTACGTCTTCCTCACTCATAGCATACACCTTCTTCAACTACCATAGTCTAGATAGAATATATAGTATTGGTTTCATAGATAGTTTAAGGGCTATGAAGAAGGCTGGTATTACTGAATATTGATGACAGACACCAGGTCGGAGCCCCCACACTTATTACGTGAAACAATAAAAACATGACAACGGCTTTAACGGGTTGAGAAGCATTGCTAGAAGAGGAGGTTATTGGGGAAGGAGACTACGTGTTAATCTATATTGATGAGAGGAGAACCTATATAGTAAGAGTAGAGAGAGACCGTAGATTTGAGTCAGACAAAGGGGTTTTAGAGCTAAGTGATCTCATAGGATTGCCTTATGGTAGTAGAGTAGAGTTGTCAACTGGTGTAAAGGCTTTCATCCTAAAACCGTTGTTCCATGACTTCTTTATGAAATACAAGCGTAGAACACAGGTAATATATCCTAAGGATCTCGGATTCATAGTATTTCTCTCCGGCATATCTAGTGGTTCTCGAGTTCTCGAAGCAGGTGTCGGAACGGGTTTTCTAACGACAACTCTAGCACATATCGTTAAACCTAATGGAAGAGTATATGCCTATGAGATAAGAAGGGATTTCTATGAGAATGCTTTGCGGAACTTAAAGATCAGCGGTCTTATAAAATATGTTGACCTACGCTTAGGTAGTGTTAAGAGAGCCGAAGAAGAGTTAGAGGGACTTGATGCAGCATTTCTAGATCTAGCCGATCCATGGAATTACATTGAAACAGTATACAAGGTAGTTAAGCCTAGCGCGTCTACAATATTCTTTGTGCCAACTGTAAATCAAGTTGAGAAAACAGCACTAGCTCTTAAGGAGCACGGCGGGTTCACTGACATTCACGTCTACGAGCTACTATTAAGAGAATACCAAGTAAAAGAAAACGCTACTAGGCCACGACCATTCATGATAGGACATACAGGTTATATCGTGTTTGCACGAAGAATTTTATTAGAGTAAAGGCTATATCTTGGAAATGTTTGCGTCAAAAATAAGGAAGACATGGTGTATGTAGTTGAAGAAGCCTACACGAGAACGATGGAGTTCTAAGTTTAGCGAGTGGTTTGACTGGGTTCTAGAAAAAGCTGAGATATATGATTATGGAAGATACCCTATAAAAGGTATGGGTATATGGAGACCCTACGGCTTTAAAATAAGAAAATATGTTCTAAACATAATAAGGAAATACCTAGACGAGAAAGGTCACGAAGAAATATTACTACCACTATTGATACCAGAATACTATCTAAGAAAAGAGTCTGAGCATGTGAGAGGATTTGAAGACCAAGTATACTGGGTCACTCACGGCGGGTTAGAAGAACTTGATGTTAAGCTCGCGCTGAGACCCACGAGTGAAACCATTATCACGCCAATGGTTGCCTTATGGGTGCAGAGCTACAAGCAATTACCAAAGAAGTATTATCAAATAGGAAGCATCTTTAGATACGAAACAAAAGCGACAAGACCCATGATCAGGTTAAGAGAAGTAACCACGTTTAAAGAAGCCCATACATTCCACGATAGCTTTGAGGACGCTGAGAGACAGGTTAGTGAGGCTATAGAAATCTACAAGAAAATCTTTGATACCCTCGGGATACCCTACCTAATATCACAGAGACCAGAATGGGATAAGTTCGCAGGAGCACTCTACACCATTGCTTTCGACACAATATTACCTGATGGAAAAGTCCTACAAATAGGAACAGTACACCACCTAGGACAAAACTTTACCAAAGCCTTTGAAGTACGCATACAGTTAAAAGATGGAACCATAGATTACGCGTGGTCTACTAGCTATGGTATATCTGATAGAATTGTTGCAACCCTTATAGCAGTTCACGGTGATGACCGGGGACTTGTCCTACTACCAAGTATTGCTCCAATACAAGTAGTCATTATACCCATACCCGCCAAAAATGAGGAGGATACTAAACGAGTAGTAGAATATGTGAGAAAAATAAAACAAGAATTAGCTGAGAGAGGGGTTCGAGTATTTATTGACGAGAGACGTGAGGTAACACCAGGTTATAAGTACTATGACTGGGAACTGAGAGGAGTACCTATTAGACTAGAGATAGGATTGAGAGAAGTAGAGAATAATACTGTAACATATGTAAGAAGAGATACACTTGAGAAGAAAACCATAGAATTGGAAGAATTCATTGATAAAATACACGAGATATTCCAGGAAGTAGAAGAGAACATGAGGGAACGAGCCAAGAAATACTTTAAAGAAAGACTTAGCAGGGCTGACACCATTGATGAAGCGAGGAGAAAAATAGAGGAAAAGGGAGGAATAGTAGAAATACCTTGGTGTGGTAGCCTAGAATGCGGATTAAGAATAGAGGAAGAGAGCGGATTAAGAGTTCTAGGAACTCCATTATTAAATGAGGAAGTAGACATCAAGGATAAGAGATGCCCTATCTGTGGGAATACTGCTAGAAGTGTTCTTAGACTAGCTAAAACTTATTAAGCTATACAACGTTTTCTTGCATGCCTAGAGGTTAGGTGAAATAGTTATGCCGAAGAAAAGAGAGAGTAGAGGAAGACATAAGGGAGGTAAAGGCTACGTAGGTTACGTACAATGCGATAATTGTGGACGCATAGTCCCTAGGGATAAAGCTGTATGTATAACTAGAATGTATTCACCAGTTGATCCGCAGCTAGCACAAGAATTAGAAAAGAAGGGAGCAATAATAATGAGGTACCCAGTAACTAAATGTTACTGCATTAGTTGTGCAATACACTTAGGTATACTAAAGGTAAGACCGGAAGCTGAGAGGAAGAGAAGACCTGCCCCAGTATAATGATATTAGATTGTTCCTTGTAGTATCTCCTACAGCCACTACCTCTCCGAATTTTCAGTTAAAGGGAGTTGCAGGTCGTACTGGAAGACTTGATGTAATAGCAAGGAGTATTGTATCCGCGTTTAAATTAGAGAAAGGTTTTCGTAGAAATGTAGTATTTTATGCACTACTTCTAGGTCCTCCCAACCCACCCAAACTATTAGTAATAGATGGGAGAATAATAGAAGCACCCCCATCATCTGAAAGAGAAGCTCTTCTTATGATTAAGAACGCGCTAGGAGGAAAAGAAATACGGGGAGTACATGTAGAGACATGGGGGTTTAAACATGTATTGAATCATTTGTTAAAAATAACTAGGAACATATACTATCTCAGAGAAAATGGGGCTCTCTTTGAGAAAACAGTGAGGCCCTCAAAATACAATGTATTTATTCTTGGAAGCCATATAGACTTACCACGTGAGTATGAGCAGCTTTTAGATAAATACAAGGTGCCTAGAGTTTCATTGGGTAAGACTAGTTATTTGACAAGCCAGTGTATCACAATAGTTCACTGGCTACTTGATGTTGTGGAGAGCTCCTTGTATACGTGATATATCCTCTGTATAATCGTTATTATTGACAACGATAACAATACATATACTATGATTAAAGCGATCAGTGTTTGATTGAAATACAGTAATATGAGGGATACGAATACTAATATTATTCTCTCAGCTCTCTCAATAATTCCTACACCCTCCATTTTCACGTTTAGAGCTTCAGCTCTAGCCCGCGTATAACTTATTATAATAGAGGCCGCTAAGAGAACAGATACAACTATATAGTTGATCCCAAGGATCCCCAGGGATATTATGTATGCTGAATCCTCTATTCTATCAGAAGTTGAGTCTAGAAATGCACCAAATCTAGTCTTCCTTCCAGTTATTCTAGCAACTTCACCGTCAACCGCGTCAAATAGGCCACTAAGAACTATTAATAGTAGGGCAAGTAATCCTTGCTTATAGTAGAAAAATATTGGAACCAATAATGCTGTTGCTAGACCTAGAATAGTTATATGATTGGGGCTGGCTCCTATTTTTACGAAAAACAATGCGATAGGCTTGATAATCTTTTTGGCTATCGGCCTTATTCTTGTTAACAATAGTTTTCCTCCTCACAGCATATAGCCTTCATTACTAATGCGTCTTTGTCCAATATGGGGCTCTCACTTATTATGACACCCTCAGCACCTGTTTCCTTTAGCCCACGGCATACTATTCGAAAATCTGGGCCAAATTCTTCTTCACTTAATGTATGATGCTCCTTTTCTCCGCCACTCCCATACTCTATTCTTGAGAAGTGCTGATGAAGAGGCTTTAGTGCTTGTGGGTCTAGGTTTTTCTCTAATTCATCTATTACTTTTATAACATCATCTATTTTTACTATATGCATTCCTAATGCTCTAGCATGTAGGTGTGCCCAGTCCACTACTGGTCTGCAACGTTCAATACTGTTACATATTTCTATTATTTCCTCAATACTGCCTATCTGGGTCTTCTTTCCAGTAGTTTCTGGTCCTATCCATACATCATTTATACCGAGTTGCTGTGCTTGTTCTTCTACAATTTTTAAAGCATTTATCGCATGTTTCAACGCACTTCTACGAGACTCATGATCCTTATAGTAGCCTATGTGTACTACTACTACGTATGCTCCCATCCAATGAGCTGCTTTTAAAGAATCTATTACACGTTTTATACTGGCCTTTAACTTGGCTTCGTCTCTAGAAGCTAGATTGATATAGTATGGTGCATGTAGGCTCAAAACTATGTCGTATCTACGTGCCTCCTCGCCTAGTTTCCTCGCCTTGCTCTCTGATATACGTACCCCTCTAACAGCTTCGTATTCTAGTGCATCGAGACCTATGCTAGCGAGGTATTCGGGTACTTTCAGCAT
>JALUDQ010000121.1 GCA_027043985.1 Desulfurococcales archaeon | reverse complement strand
TCAAAGTATCTCAAGCACCTGGTGGCATTTGCATCAAGGCTACTATACTATGCGCACAAGCATAAGTTATCATTTGATAAAGCGTTTCAATATGTTGTTAGGGACATGAAGGATAAATTGAAGGGCTATAGTCTTAGAAGATTCTATGAAGTATCATGGAGGATTACATCAGACTACTACAAGCTAAGATTTCTTGAAAGAAAAATATATGGAGCAAATAAGGGTTATAGAAGACTAGTAATGTTATGGTTAAGCTTCTTTGGAGAAAAATATCTTGAAGACTTAAAAGAATACAATAGAGTTAGAAAAAAGTATGTCAAATCTCTTCCGAAACACATAGTCTTCGATGAAATGATTGCTAGTGTAGAGGATAGAGTAGAGAAACTAGCCATCGAGAAATCCTATCCCCTATGGTTTACTAAACTAATGGTTGAACACATTGGTTATACTGAGGCCTCTAGGCTCTTAGATGCTATGAACAAAGAATACTATTGGATAAGAATAAATACGTTGAAGATAGACTACGATAGGGCGCTTAAACTATTAGAGGCTGAGGACGTAGTTTTCGAAGTTGATAAAGATTTATGGTATATGCTTAAAGTAGTAGACTATAAGAAACCCTTATACCAGCTAGAACTATTAAAACAAGGCTATATAATAACACAGGATAAAGCAAGTGCTATGGTTGTAGAAGCACTAAAACCTAAACCTAACGAGAAAATCCTCGATGCATGCGCAGCTCCCGGGATTAAGGCTAGTTTGATAATGCAGTTAACCGATAATAAAGCTGACCTCATCCTCATAGATATATCGAGGAATAGATTGAACAGTATGGTAAAATTACTCAAACATTACGGTGTTGACATGAACAGAGTAGAAATACTGTTAGCGGACTCCATACATAGAATAACCCGTAGTAGAGTAGACAAAGCCCTACTAGACGCACCATGCAGTTCAAGTGGAACCGTTCCCAGAGATCCAGCAGTAAAACTTCACTTAGACGACATCTCGTGGATAAAGAGATTCCCTAAAATCCAATACGGACTCCTCAACACAGTGGTTGAAGAAGCAGAAGAAACAATCTATGCTACATGTTCTCTAATTCCATGGGAAGGAGAAGAGATCATAGAGAAAATAGTAAAGAACAAGTCAGATATAATACTAGAAGAACCTCTACGAAAAGGATGTCCCGGATACAACACATACAGTATAGCTGCTAAAGTGAGAAGGTTTTTCCCTCATATCCATAGAACAGAAGGATTCTTTATATCAAAAATAATACATCAACCATAATGCCAGCAAGCAACCCAGTGATCCCGCTCAACCTCGACGAGTGGAGGCTCCTCTCTCCTACACTTATCCTTTACTATAGGGCATCTTGGATGGAACCTACACCCTGGTGGAGGGTTAATAGGGCTTCCAGGTTCTCCTAGAATCTTTGTTCTCGGCTTCTTCTTATGATACTCGGGATCCGGTATTGGAAGTGCTGCTAAGAGCATTTGAGTATATGGATGCAAGGGCTTTTCGAATAGTTCTTCGGCTGGTGCTAGTTCAACTATTTTTCCAAGATACATTACGGCTACTCTATCGCTCATATACTTGACTACTCCTAGGTCGTGGCTAATGAATAGGTAGGTTAGATTATATTCTTTTTGTAATTCTTTTAGTAGGTTTAATATCTGGGCCTGCACTGATACGTCTAGAGCAGAAGTAGGCTCATCTAGTACTATGAATTTAGGTCTTAATGCTAGAACACGTGCTATAGCTATTCTCTGTCTCTGTCCTCCAGAAAACTCATGGGGGTATCTATAGATATGTGTTTCATTTAATCCGACCTTATATAATAGATCTATAACGAATTTTTCCGGATCGGGTACTTTTATACGGTGTATTCTGAGAGGCTCCATTATTATATCGAAGACAGTCATACGGGGATCCAGGCTAGTATAAGGGTCCTGAAACACCATTTGTGCTTCTCTCCTAAATTCCTTTAGCGCCTTACCCTTCAGCTTTGATATGTCTCTGTTTTCGAAGATTATCTTGCCGCTTGTAGGCTTTATTAACCTAAGTAATAGTCTGCCAGTTGTTGTCTTACCACAACCACTCTCTCCAACTAAGCCTAGGGTTTCACCTTTACGTATCTCAAAACTTATACCATCAACAGCTCTCACGTAAGCTTTTGTAAATAATAGGCCCTTTATAGGGAAATACTTTTTCAGATTCTCTACTCGTACAAGTATTTCGCTCATCATAAGTCACCTCGAATAAAGCCAACATGCAACATGGTGTCCTGGCTCTACTTCTACTAATCTAGGCTTCTCGCGTTTACAGATATCCATAGTATAACTACATCTTGGATGGAATCTGCATCCCGGTGGAGGATATATTAGGTTGGGTACTGTACCAGGAATCGCCTCAAGTTTTTCTATCTTTGTTAGGGGGTTGGGTACTGCTCTTAAGAGACCCTTAGTATAGGGATGCAAGGGGTTCTTGAATACCTGTTCTACTGTTCCCAGCTCTACGATGTTTCCAGCATACATTACGGCTACTCTATCACACATTTCTGCTACAAGGCCCATGTTATGAGTTATGAGGATAATTGTTAGCTTCTTTTCCTTCTTGAGTTTGCGTAACAAGTCCATTATCTGAGCTTGTATGGTTACGTCGAGATATGATGTGGGTTCGTCTGCAATAATTATACGTGGCTGATTACTTAACCCTATACCTATCACGCTACGCTGCTTCATACCGCCGCTAAGTTCGTGTGGATAAGCTTTTACTCTCTTCTCCGGGTCAGGCATTAGTACGCTCCGGAGCACGTCTATGGCTTTTATGAATGCTTCCTTCCACTTGGGTACTGTTTTATGTTCAACCATTGTCTCAGCTATCTGATAACCAATAGTGTATAATGGGTCTAGAGCTGCAGCGGGATCCTGGAATATGTATGCTATTTCTTTTCCTCTAATTTCTCTAAGTTTTTCTTCGGGGAGTTCTAGTAAGTTTATTTTACCATAAGGTGTATAATAGATTACTTCGCCTTTCTCTATCCTACCGGGTTCTGGTACTAATCTAGTTATTGCTCGTGAAGTAACAGTCTTCCCGCATCCCGTTTCGCCTACGAGGCAGAATGTTTCTCCCTCACATACCGTAAAGCTGACACCGTCTATCGCTTTAACTATACCTGCATAAGTGTAGAAGTTAACGTATAGGTCTCTTACTTCAAGTATAGGCTTACATATCTCCACTGCTATCTACCTCTTCTTCTTTAACTTAAACTCAATACTTCTCCTAGCCTTGGGATCCAATACGTCTCTTAAGGCATCGCCTAGTAAGTTGAATCCTAGCACGGTTAGTAGTATGAAAACACCTGGGAGGAGGCTGAGCCACCAGTATCCTCTTATAAGCCATCTAGAGCCATCGTAGACTATTCGTCCCCAATCCGCGATTGGTGGCTGAGCACCTATGCCTAGATAGCTTAAGCCAGCTTCAACTAGTATTACTGAGCCAACGTCGAGTGTAAGAATTACAAGTATTGGTGCTAATATATTGGGAAATATGTGCTTAAACATTATTCCCCAGGAACTCATACCCATAGCTCGAGCTGCTTCAACATAAACGTTTTCTCTAGCTGAAAGAGTGCTACCTCTAACTATTCTCGTATAGCCGGGCCACCATACTATAACTATTGCAACAATAACTGATAACAGGTTAGCGAGTCTAGGTGCATCGGCTGGATTCAACGCGAACAACGATAACATGATATTCTGTAGCCATGGATTAGCTTCTAAAAGCCCTCTCACTCTATCGGGTAACGTGGCGGCGAAAGCTATAGCAAGTATTAGTCCTGGGAACGCTAGGA
>JALUDQ010000120.1 GCA_027043985.1 Desulfurococcales archaeon | reverse complement strand
AGTGGCTATACGTTGAATGGAAGTTCGCACAAGACGGACTACTACCAAAAGACATAATGTCATGGGACTGGGCTAAACAAATACACCCAACAATAGTTGAAGGAAAGACCCTATTCGATATAGGTGGGACATGGTACTGGACCGAGTGGCAAACCAAAGACTACTACACAGACCCCAATACGGGTGAGAAGAGAGGACTAAAACCAGAGGAAGTAAAAGAATGGTTCTATTACACATTATTCCCAGCTGGAGAAGAGGGACTAAAACCAGTAACCCTAAGCCAGCCCTTCGCGTGGATGATAAACTCTAGAGCTGGTGAACAGAACCCCAAGTACGATGAACTCAAAGACTTATACCACAAGCTAGCGTTCCTCATAGTCGTCAAGGCTAGCGATCCAGACATAAACGCTATACACAGCGTCATAAGCGCTCACGTACCAGTGAGGAAAAAGGCAACCGAGCTACTATATGATAAGGACTGGATCAACAAACTAGTAAACCTTCAACTAGACTTAGCACCAGAAGTAAAAGATAACATAAAGGACATAGTTGCTACAACTGTTAATGAGATAAATGTAGAGTTCCTAGCAAACGTAAGCTATATGTTAGACTATACCCACATGGCGCCAAATCATCCCAAGTACCCAGCACTAGCAGACATATTCGCTGAAACAGTAGACCAGGTACTAAGAGGGCAAATGACACCTGAGGAAGCGGTACAGCACATAATAAGTAGAATACAAGCAGACCCCGAGCTATCACAAGCAGTAGAAATAGTAGGAGAAATACCCAGTGGTTGGCAATTCCCCTAAACAACTAGTGGGATTAGAGCTGGTGGGGTAATGTGAAGAGAAATGTTTTTTCAACAAATAAGGTTCAACTCCTAATCTTCCTCCTACCTGCTTTCCTCATAGTCTTGTTATTCTATATAATACCCATAATAATAACAGTCTATGTTAGCTTTACACCCATGAGAAACTGGAATATAGACAAGTACTTCAACGTAATAGTCGGGCTCCAAAACTATAATCGATTATTCTCACTCATAACCCGTGATCCAGTGGCTAGACAAGTAGTCGTGAATACCATAGTGTTCGTAGCTATAACATTAGTAATAAACGTCCTAGGAGGCCTTGGACTAGCTCTAGCAAACTTCTTTATAGATGAGAGAGTTTCCACAGGATTCCGTACCCTATGGCTTCTCCCGCGTATGACTCCTATAGCAGTATATGGTTTATTATGGTATTATTTCTTTCATGGTAGTAATATAGGGATGTTGAACTCTATTGCTATGAGCTTGGGATTAATAAAGAAGCCTATTGCATGGGGCCAGGAAGTCATACCGTGGGGTCCCTGGTCTATTATAATAATTGTTAATGGGTTTGTTGGAGTAAGCTTTGGAATGGTTATATTCTATTCAGCCCTAAAATCTATTCCAAGAGAACTTATTATTGCGGCTAGAGTAGACGGTGCAAGTAATTGGAAGCTCACAACGAATATTCTAATACCGCTTCTTAGATGGCACCTATTATTCGTAACAACATGGCAATTACTAAGCCTTCTAACAACTTATGCGCACACATTCCTATTAGTAGAGTGGGGAGTGGTTAGTCGAACCTACGGTCAGACATGGGCTCTCTACGTATTTAATACAGCTTTTGGTAGAGGAGAGCAGGATCAAGGACTAGCAGCAGCGGCTGCGGTTATCCTAGTTATATTTGGAGCAATACTTGGATGGATTACTGTTAGGGCTCTAGGATTCAATAAGATGATAACTAAGCCTAAAGGTGATATATGATGCAGTTGTGGGATGTCGAAGTAAAGTCTAGGAAGATAGAAATAGTATTGATCCTCGCAGTACTCCTAGCGAGTCTACCCCTGATATTGAACTATGGTCTACTAATACTTTCGAGTTTTAGTACTGAAATGGTTACGAATCTTGACCCAACATCTTTTAGGCCGACAATAGATAACTGGATATTACTCTTTGAAGGACGCTTATCTGTAACTGGTGGTGTTAGAGAAGATGTTGTAAGATACACGATTAATACGGCGATAGTTGCACTAGGTGTTGCCGGAGTAGTAGTATTGGTTAGCGTTATGGCTGGCTACGCTATGTCTCGAATGAACTTTAAGGGTAGGAGCCTTATAATGCAGTTGATCCTCCTCCTCCACGCCTTTCCTGGTGTAGCATTAATAATAGCGGTCTACCTTATATTTAGAGCAACCCTTCCATCCGATATAGAGCTAGCCCGCATCTATTCTTTCGCATACGTTATAGTGGCGAGAGCAGCGTTAGAGATCCCCATGTCTATTTGGTTAATAAAAGGATTCTTCGATAGAGTTCCATGGGAGGTTGAATGGGCCGCCATAATAGATGGTGCTTCAAGATTGAGAGTGTGGAGAGAAGTCATGTTACCAATGGTTAAGCCCGGTATAGCTGCAATAGCGATATTCGCCTTTCTCGCCGGATGGGAAGATCTAATATATGTTAGGACTTTCCTGTTTGATCGAACACTTGCAACCTATATAGAATCTAATATAAACGTAGAATTCGCGTACATGCCCCTCTTAGCAGCAGCTGGAACCCTATACCTGCTTCCAACTATTCTATTCTTCATTTTAACTCAAAGACTATTACTTGAGACAAGTACTGGAGGAATAAAAGGGTGAAACAAGATGGTAAGTGTAAGACTAGAAAAAGTAACCAAGAAGTTCGGGAAAGTAGTAGCAGTCAATAACGTAGACTTAGAAATAGAAGAAGGAGAATTCATGGCCCTCTTAGGGCCGAGTGGATCTGGTAAATCTACGCTACTATACCTTATTGCTGGGATCTATAAGCCGACATCGGGTAAGATATTCTTTGATGATCATGATGTAACTAATCTACCACCACGTGAACGCAATGTAGGCCTTGTTTTCCAAAACTATGCTCTCTACCCACACATGAAGGTCTATGATAACATAGCCTTCCCATTAAAGATTAAGAAAGTTCCAAAGGAAGAGATAAGGAGAAAAGTATTCGAAGTAGCTAAGCTTCTAAGAATAGAACACTTATTAGACCGTTATCCAGGTCAGCTTAGTGGTGGACAACAACAACGTGTTGCTATCGCGAGAGCACTAGTAAAAGAGCCTCAAGTTCTCTTATTGGATGAGCCTCTAAGTAATCTAGACGCTCTATTGCGTGTAAGTGTTCGTTCTGAGCTCAAGAGGCTTCAGAAGAATCTAGGTATAACTGCTATCTATGTTACCCATGATCAAGCTGAGGCAATGGCTTTAGCTGATAGAATAGCTATTATAAATGAAGGAGTTATACAGCAAGTCGACCTACCAGAAGTAGTATATAATAGGCCTAAGAACATGTTTGTAGGAGGCTTCATAGGGAATCCTCCAATGAATTTTGTGGAAGCAGGAGTAGAATACAATGAGACAGTGAAACTAATTGTTGGAGAAGACTCTGTATGGCTACCACAAGAATACATTGAGATACTGAGAAAGCTGAAGCTTCAAAAAGTAGTTCTCGGCTTTAGGCCCGAGGATGTATTGGTCCTAAAGGATGAGAGTCAAGTAGAACCCGGTAGCTCTGTTATAAGAGGAGAGATATTTACAGTAGAACCTATGGGTAGAGAAGTCCTCCTAACCATAATGATAGGTGAGACAATGGTTAAAGTATATGCACCGCCAACTCAGTACTACTCTATGGGTGATAAAGTATTCCTACAGATAAATCCAGCTAAGCTCAGATTATTCGATCCAGATACTACTATTGCTCTAGAATATCTTGTGAAAACCTAGCTTCTTTTATCTCTACTTCATTCCTGCTGGCACGTATATTACTGGTATAATTGATAGTCCAGCAGCATATTCTGCTTTAAGATTATGTGGTTCTAGTTC
>JALUDQ010000119.1 GCA_027043985.1 Desulfurococcales archaeon | reverse complement strand
GCCTCTCTACGTGCCTCACTATGTGAAACGGCTTTTTTACCACCAAAGAGTCTTGCAGCTACAACGTTTTCTAGAACAGTTTCATTGCTAAAGGGTCTTGGTATCTGGAAAGTTCTCACTATACCGAGTCTACAGATGCGGTGGGGCTTCCATCCAGTAATATTCCTGCCCTTGAAGTAGACTGATCCTCTAGTAGGCTTGTAGACACCAGTTATAACATTGAACAACGTGGTTTTTCCAGCGCCATTAGGTCCTATTATGCCGAGGATACCGCCATTAAATGTAAAGCTAACGTTTTTGAGAGCAGCTAATCCTCCAAAGAACTTCCACACATTTTTAACCTCAAGTAATGGGGCGGACAAGAGAGGTCACCTCATGGTAGTTTTATCTTAAATTTTTCTCTAAGGGTTCCCACGAGGCCGTGGGGCATGAAGAGGATTATTGTAATCGCTATAGCGCTAAAGACCATTAGGTCGAATCCCGGTATAGTTATAGTATACCTAGCGAGCAAGTCTACTGTGAATAATATTGCTGAGCCTATTATTGGGCCGGTAACTGTTCCAGCTCCTCCAAACATTGTGAATACTATTGCGAACATAGAGATACGGGGATCAAATACTGTTGGTGGATCAATATATGTTGCATAGTATGCAAAGATTCCTCCAACAACTCCCGGGAAGAATGCGCTTAATAAGAAGGCTATGAACTTCATCATAGTAGTATTTATCCCCACAGACTCAGCGGCTATCTCGTCATCTCTTATACATTTTAACGCTAAACCTATACGCGATTTCTCTAATAGATATGTCGTGGCAACTGTAGCGGCAAGGGTTATCAGCATCATATAGTAGATTATCATTATCGTTGTATGAATATCCCATGGAGGAAGCGGTAATGTTAATCCCTCTCCACCACCAGTAATGGGTGTTAAATTCAATGCAAGTATTTGTAACGCAAAGCTAAGGCTAAGGGTTGCTATAGCAAAATAAGCCCCCTTTAACCTAAGTGTAGGGTAACCTATAACGAACGCGAATAATGCAGCTACTAAGCCTCCTAGTGGGAAGGTTATGAATGGTGATACTCCATACTTGGCTACAAGTATAGCAGTAGTGTAGGCTCCTAGGCCGAAGAATGCTGTATGACCGAAACTATAGTAGCCAGTATATCCTCCAATAATATTCCAGCCAGCAGCTATAACAGTGTACATGAACATTAATAGTAGGAAGTCAACGTAGAATAGCTCTGGTGAAATAAAGGGGACAATCACTAACAATACCATCAAGGCTAGTACTATTATCTTATTCCGAGACAAGCCTTCAAACCTCATACCTTACGCCCCATAAGACCTGATGGCCTAACCCATAATGTTATAACTAGGATGGCAAAAGCTATTAGAGGAGACCATACGAGTGAGGCATATGTTCCCACTAAAGAGCTAACAATCCCTATTATCATTGAGGCTATGAAAGTACCCATAAGCGAGCCTAAGCCACCGAAGACTACTATAGCGAACATCACGCCTATCCATTCATCAGCGACAGTAGGGTTAAATGGGTATATTATGCCTAGTATTGCTCCAGCAAATCCTGATAAAGCTATACCTAGTCCGAAAGAGAACAAGTATATTGAGTTAACATTTATACCCATTAATGAAGCGGCTCTAGGATTCTGCATTGTCGCTCTAATAGCCTTCCCCGTATAAGTGTATTTTAGGAAGTATGTCAATAACCCGAAACCTATAACTGAGATAAGGAATCCGGCAAGTCTATCACTTGGAACATATATGCCGTAGATATTTATTGAGCCCGTGAGGTAGGGTACTCTTATACCTCTATACAGGTTCGTCCAGACGAATATCATAGTGTTCTCGAGAAACATTGCAACCATGTATAATAGGGTAAATGCCATTAAACCGCTTACTCGGGAGACCATGTACTTGTACATTACTATCCCTATAGCAAACAGTATGATAGCAGAAAACACCATTCCGATGAAGGGGTCTATGCCTACAAGCGTATACGTCCAATACGTTATATAGGCTGCTAAAACAGCGAAAACAGCTTGAGAAGCATTAGGTATATCCATGACGCCAAAGATTAGGCTAAGACCTGAAGACATTAGCGAGTATATTCCTCCAAGCAGTATGCCCGTTACTATTGCTTGTGTTAGAGTAGCTATATCGCCTATCATATCATCTTAACCCATAGTCAATTATATACATGTGAACCAAGCATAGGAATGGTTATGGGAAAAAAGACATTGTATTCTAAACTTATCCTCCCCACGTAGGAGGCAAGGGGTAGATAGCCTTACCGGTAGCAGCGTTCTCTGGCATAATTATTACGCGCTTACCATTCTGCCACTGGATGAGTAGTGGTCCTAGGGTTGGGTAGCCAGCCTCGGTATACTTTAATGGGCCTACAACAGTTTCAATAGTATGGGTTCTTATCCAATCGGCAATTTTGTCTTGGTCAAGGCTTCCAACAGCTTTCACGGCAGCTTCCAATACCTGGCCAGCGGCGTAGGCGCATGCCGCGTGGTAGTCTGGATCCTTACCGAATGTTTCTTTAAAGGATTGAACGAATTCTTTTACACCCTTCCAGGGAGCACTAGGTTCCCACCAGCTCTCACCCATAATACCGTTAGCGTCTTCGCCTAAAGTCTCCCAGAACTCGGGCATAGCTGGGCCAACTGTTAAGAATACTATCTTTGGCCTCCAGTTCAACTGTTTCAGAGTCCTAACAACTAGTACTGCGTCGGGGAAGTAGGTTCCACCTATTAGTACATCTGGGTTTAGGTTCTTTACCTTTGTGAGTAATGGTGTAAGGTCTTTTACGTCCTTAGGGTATTCTTCGTGTAGTACTACTTGTAATCCAAGTTTCTTAGCATATTGTATCGCGCCGTTAGCAATAGCCTTGGGGAATAAATCGTTTGCATTAATAATAGCTATAGTCTTAGGCCTCTCATCGGGTGGTAGGGAAGCTATAAAGTCGAATAATCCCTTAGTAATATTTTCAGCTAAACCAGGTAGTGTTAAGAAAATGTATTTATAGCCTCTCGAGAATATCTTTAAAGCATTACCACCGCCTTCAACCATAACCTTATGGTATTTTTCAGTTACACTTGAAACAGCAAAGACTATAGCACTAGAATAAGGACCTAAAAGTAAGTCCGCTTTATCAACGGTAATAAGCTTCTCATAGAGATTAGCAGCTGTAGTAGGATCACTCTGATCATCATAAATTATGAGCTTTACAGGCCTACCAAGTAATCCCCCAGTCTCATTAATGTGTTTAGCCCAGAGCTCGTATCCAAGCTTATACCATTCACCAGTCCTACCATACTTTCCCGTTAAGGATAGTGTTGCTCCAACAATTATCGGTTTAGTTCCACCTGCTTTCTGCGTAGTATAGTAATAGTATCCGGCTGCAGCTATTATTATCACTATTATGATTGCTGTTATTATTAAAAGCTGTGTTTTAGACTTATCCTTTGAGGACAAGATTGCACCACAATACTATTTTTACTTATAGTTAAAAAACTTATTCCGTATTTAACTTTAGTATATTTTCCGCGAAAAATATGGCTTCCACAATAAACTATCAATAATGGTAACAACTGTGCACCATGGAGGAATGAGCTGTTATTCTTATTTATGGTGAAAAATACTAGCATATAATACACGTATTATAGAGGTTCTGGGGGATGCCGTGTAAGAGTAAGTTAAAGGAAGGAGACCCTGCACCAGACTTTGAATTACCTGCTCATGATGGAAGCGTGGTTAGGTTGAGCGACTTTAAGGGAAAGATTGTTGTCCTATACTTTTATCCAAGGGCAATGACTTCTGGATGTACTCGTGAAGCCCAGAGATTCAACGAGCTATTAGAAGAATTCGAGAAAC
>JALUDQ010000118.1 GCA_027043985.1 Desulfurococcales archaeon | reverse complement strand
CTCGGATTCGTTGAAGCCATATTCCCGAAAATGTATCCGCTAGAAGTAGGGTTAAAGACCGGGCACCTTAAGGGCACTATAAATGCAATGGTATTTGCATCACTACCCATATCATACGATATAAGTGTATACGAGGAACTAATAGACTATATGTACGTAACCGACAGTATCCCACCAGAAGAACTACAAAAATACGTGAAACCACCATCATACTTCCTATGCTTCGCTCAATGCGAGCCCTTCTACCAGTTCTTTTCAAGAGAAGTATTAGAGGACAAAAACCTGCCCATAAAAATGTATGATCACAGCGGTCCATCATTTAGATGGGAGGCTGGTGGACTCCATGGGGTAGAACGCGTAATAGAATTCCACCGTGTAGAGATAGTATGGCTTGGTAAACCACAACAAGTAATAGAGATACGCAATAAACTATTAGAGGGATACGAGTATCTAATGGACAAAGTATTCGACTTGGAATGGCGGTGGGCCTGGGTAACCCCATGGTACTACGAGCAAGCAGGAATAGTAGAGAAAGAAGAGGAAAGAAAACTAGACATAAACAGACCCGGAACAATAGATTTTGAAGCATGGCTACCCTATAGGGGGCCTAGAGAAGAGAGAAAGAACTGGCTAGAAATAGGAAACATATCAATCCATGGAACAAAGTTTACAGAACCTTTCAAAATCAAACACAATAAAGGCGAAACACTCTGGACAGCATGTTCAGGTTTCGGAACAGAGAGATGGGTTATATCATTTCTAGCACAACACGGATTCGACCCGGAGAACTGGCCGGAGAAACCTAGAAAATATCTAGAAGAACATCCCTTCCCCGAACCAATAAGAGGAGTAACATATCCGAAGACAGCAAAAGGCCGGGAGCTCTTAGAGAAAATAATTGCTTTTTACAAGAAATAAGACCTACTCTATACACTCCCAAGACAGTTTTTCACTATACTTGAACATCAACAATATGAGGCAATCTTTATCTTCAATATATGATTCTATATGTTTGCCTCTGCAAATACCTGAA
This sequence comes from Desulfurococcales archaeon, assembly GCA_027043985.1. GTDB lineage: Archaea > Thermoproteota > Thermoprotei_A > Sulfolobales > WANQ01 > JALWGO01. Next base: position 2,891 of record JALUDQ010000118.1, on the reverse strand, counting down.
AGATAAGACTCCCCTCTACCCTCGAAAACTAGTAACAAGTACTCTTCAGCTACTCCATTATCCCATAAAATTAGTTTAAATATGTATAGTCTTAAACCATTACTAGAGACCCAGTATTCGATATTAATACCATTACTAGTAATTCTAACAATATTACCATTACAGTATGAGTACGACCCATGATCTTCTGCCTCATCCAACAAATGTTTAAACGAATTCCTTCTCTCAACAATACTAGCACATTCATCTAAATCACATAGATATTCTGAAACAAGTTTCTTATTAAACAAGCCTAAGCTTAGTGGTTTAAGGGCTTGAGACACTATTCACCGATCCTTATTCCAGCACTAAGTCAGAAACACTTATTTTTATTTTTATTCCACTATTTCCTTGTTATCAAAACTATTATAAAAATACGAGGTTAAAAAATGTCTGAAAAGAAAGTAGTTATAATAGGATACGGAACTGGAGGCATGACTGCTGCTGCATATGTTAAAAATTATTGTCGAGAATGCAAGGTAATAGTATTTGAGAAAAGGCCTTATCCCATATATCATCCATGCTCCTTACCCGATGTTATATCAGGATACTTAAAGCCAGAGGACATTATCGAAAAGGAGCCGATGACCCCTGGATTAGAGTTCTACGTCTCAACAACTGTTACGAGAATAGATAGAGACAACAAGAAGGTATACTATAAGGGACCAAATGGCGAAGGAGAGGTAGAGTACGATAATCTCGTCCTAGCAATGGGCTCCATACCCTGGGCTCCAGGTCCTCTCAAAAAAGCCCTAGAATTGAATAACATCTATACTCTTAAGACACCAGAAGATGCTGTAGCTATTAGAACAAAAGCGTTAAACTCGAAGACAGCTGTTGTAGTTGGTGCTGGCGCAATAGGAATAGAGACAGCACTAGCACTACACGAGTTAGGACTAGAAGTATATCTAATTGAGGCGTTAAAGGAGGTCTTACCGGGAGCACTAGACCCTGATGTAGGTAAGATCGCTCACAGAATCATAGAGGAACATGGAGTAAAAGTGTTTGTAGAATCACCAGTATCAAGTATAACCGAGAGTAATGGAAAACTAGTTGTTGAGGTAAAAGAGGAGAAAATAGAGGCAGACTTCGTAGTAATGGCTACTGGCATGAAACCTAATACACAACTAGCAGCAGAGGCAGGGCTTGAATTAAATGAGAGAGGCTTTATTAAAGTAGATGATTACCTAAGGACAAGTGATCCAGACATATATGCTGTAGGAGACTTAATAGTAACAAAAGACTATGTGACCGGGAAACCAACAGTAAGCATGCTTGCAACACCAGCTTTCCATCAAGGAAGAATAGCGGGTCTTAACATAGCTGGATACGAGAAAAAATACCCTGGAACCCTAGCACCATTCATACTACAATTAGAAAACCTTGCCGTCGGTGGAGTAGGCTTAACTAAGACTAGAGCCGAGAAAATGGGACTCAAAGTAAAAGCTATGAGAATACAAGCGTGGGATAAACCACACTTCATGCCCGATGCAGAGAAAGCATATATTAAGATAGTATACGATCCAAGTGATGGCAGAATACTTGGAGGACAAGTAGCATGTAAAAGGTGCAATGCATCAAAATACGTTGACCTACTATCTGCATTGATAAGAAATAGGGCTACTGTAGAGGATCTAGTATATACTGAAACAAGCTATATGCCGAGAGTAAGCGAAGTATACAGTCCATTATTCGTTGTCGGAGAGTCTATTCTAAGAAGACTAAAGAAGATCTAATAACCTGTTTTTATCTCATAATAACATAAAAATATTTTATTAGGTAACAACCCCCACTTCTTGGAGGAGTAAAAATGAGTTTAGCAGAGATACGTTTCATTCAAAAAAGACTCGAAGAAAAATACGCTGAAATAGGGAAGATAGCTGGTAAATACGTTGAAGCAGGCTATACAGTGAGCGTAAAGCAGACTAAGACACGTAGAGGAGTAATAGATATTGTCGCAAGAAAAGAGGAGACCTATGCAATAGATGTTTACAAGAAAACGGGTCCCGTACCAGTAAGTATTATCGAAGAGATAGCTGAGAAAGCAAAAGCGATTAATGCGAAACCTGTACTAGCCCTATGGGGTAAAGGGCCAAAAGTTACAGAAGAGGTATTAAAGAAAGCAGAAGAACTCGGTGTAAAAATAAAACGTTTCTCCGACTAAGCAAGCAGTAGAGCAAGTATAGCTTTTTGTACATGTAGTCTGTTTTCAGCTTGATCCCATACAACACTCCAGGGACCATCTATCACTTCATTTACGACTTCCTCTCCCCTATGAGCTGGGAGACAGTGCATGAATATAGCATCTCTTGCCGCATGCTTCATTAAATCTACTGTAACCCTATAGGGCTCTAGCATCTTTACCTTCTTTTCACGCTCTTCTTCTTGCCCCATACTAACCCATACATCCGTGTACACTATATCGGCTCCCCTTACAGCCTCGTAGGGATCCTCATAGAATTCTATAGTAGCACCAGAGAATTCTGCAGCCTCCTCTGCTGCACGAAGTATTTTCTTGTTGGGTCTAAGCTCTTTAGGTGATGCTACTGCAATATTTACTCCCAGTTTAGCGGAGGCGAGGAGGAGGCTATGCAGTACGTTATCTGATCCGTCTCCAACAAAAGCAAGCTTCAAACCCTGCAACTTACCCTTCTTCTCCCATATAGTAAACATGTCACTAATAGCTTGCACAGGATGAACTAGATCGCTTAATCCATTTATAACCGGTACATCTGCGTATTTTGCGAGTTCAACAATAGTTTCTTGAGCAAATACACGGGCCATTATACCGTCAACATAGCGGCTTAAGACTCTAGCAGTATCCGCTATAGTCTCACCACGCCCTAGCTGTA
>JALUDQ010000117.1 GCA_027043985.1 Desulfurococcales archaeon | reverse complement strand
GTTGTTTTACCTGGAGCCTTAAGTCAACTGATAGGCTTATGATCTTCTCAAATAATTGTCTATCTACTTCACCGTGGGGTGCGAGTATCTTTATGAGACCGGAGGCTAGTTTTACTACTGCTTTCTCGTCTCTTATTGTGAATCCTTCTCCGAGTTCTACGTGGTCTAATACTATTCTACGATAATCTATTCTCCTCAACTGGTGTAGGGTTTCCGCGAAAAAGTCTGCTACTAAACCATATTCTCTTGATAAATGTAGGTTACTTGTAGTTATTTTTGGTAGCCTCCAACCAGGTATTATGCCATGTACTCTGTCTAGGAGTGCTGGATCCCTCATGAACTTTGGTAGTACTCTTAGTAGTGATTCAACGGTATCTATTTCAACGTCGTCGTCAACGTTGCCTATGAATACTAGGCTGCAGTCGCTATGAGCTTGCTTGGGTCCTCTTTCAAAAAACCCGCTCTCCATGTAGTCTTTGAGCTTTCCTACAACTTCGTCTTCGTTAACAAAGCTTATCCTATTGACTTCATCAAATACCACTACGTCTTTTACGGCTATTAATCCGACTTGTTTTGTAACTATATTGTAGAATAATTGTGCAGGGCTTACTCTCCCGCCACTTATAATCCTGGTATAATAGCTTAGGTTACGGTAGATGAAAGTCTTCCCCGTTGCACGGGGCCCGAACTCCGCTATATTCAAGTTTGATTCTACAAGGGGCGTGAGTCTTGTTAAGAGTATTAGTCTTGCTTCAGGCGAATATGCTTTGGGGTTTAAGCCTATGGTATTTATTATTAAGTGGATCCATTCTTCTAGACTGAATTTTCGTGAGGCTTCAAGAAACCAGTCAAGGTCTATTCTTGAGACTTGGAAGGGTGTGAACCCGGTTACAATGATTTTCTGCTGATTATTCTTCATATAGGATAACTCTACTATACCCCACATACCAGTGCGCATGAGGTTTTCGTTCTCTGATACTATTTCCTCAAGTATGCCTGCATCTACTATACCTAGACTTGGGATAACTGCTTTCAGCAAGCCCTTCTTGACATCTACCACTACTTTGACTTCATCAATGATCTTCAGCTTGCCCTTAACCATTAATTCGTGCAAGTATTTGTCCTTGTCTCTCGGATCTGGATAGTATCTTCGAACAAACTCTACGAGCTTACTACAATTATTCTTCTTACACAGCTTTGATACAAGATACTCTGATACAAACCTGGGAAGCCTTGCTATAACCTGGTTTTCAGCAAGCCTTTTATCAACTAAGAGTTCCCCAAATACCCTACGAGCCTTAGCCCAGAACTCCGTGTTGTCTCCTAGAGAACCGCTAGTAGCTACTGTGATAGTAGACATGTCCCCGCCCAGCCCTCAGCTAAAAGTATACTATAGTCATGGTTTACTTAAAAACAAGAACCCCCATATACACTCTAGTAACAACTCATTAACAACCACTACATACAATAATACTTAGCGGTCCATACATGGTTATGGGTAATACCTTGCTCAAATATCATTCTTTAAAGAGAACCCCCAAGGAGAAGTAAGACTTATTACATCTCCTCATGTGTATGAGTCAGCGGTGGCACCTCTATTGTGTTGAAGGTCTACAATACTCTGAGTAGAAGACTAGAACCCTTCGAACCCCTCCGTCCCGGAATAGTTAAAATGTACGTATGTGGGCCAACAGTCTACGACTATTCTCACCTCGGCCATGCGAGAACCTATGTAGCCTTTGACGTAATAAAACGGTATTTAAGGCTGAAGGGCTACGACGTATTCCATGTACAGAATATAACTGATATAGATGATAAGATAATCAAGCGCGCACAAGAAAGAGGGGTTTCATGGAAGGAGATAGCAGACTATTATACGAGAGACTATTTGGAGGCTTTAGAGAAACTCAATATCACAATACACGTTCATCCAAGGGTAACGGAGCATATAAGCGATATAATAGAGTTTATCCAAGCACTAATAGACAAGGGATACGCTTACGTAGCACCAAGCGGGAGTGTCTACTTTGAAGTAGACAAATACCCCTACTACGGTGAACTCAGTAAACGCTTCGAGAAAGAACAGTGGAGACAGGAAACAGATGTTTTATCGGAGAAGAAGAAGCCCTACGACTTCGCTCTATGGAAAGCAGCTAAACCAGGCGAACCATGGTGGGATAGCCCATGGGGTCGCGGTAGACCTGGATGGCATATAGAGTGCAGTGTAATGAGTTCTAAGTATCTAGGAGAACAATTCGACATACATGGAGGAGGCCAAGACCTAATATTCCCACATCATGAGAACGAGCGTGCTCAAAGTGAGGCTAGATTCGGTAAAAGGCCTTGGGTAAAATACTGGATCCATACAGGTTATCTAACTATTAGTGGAGAAAAGATGAGCAAGAGCCTCGGAAATATAATAGTATTGAGGGAGGCATTCAAGGAGTTCGACCCCAAGGTCATAAGGCTCTGGCTCTCAACAGTACACTACCGTAAACCAGTAGACTTTTCAGATAAGATTATGGAGCAATACAAGAAACACTTAGAGAGACTAATAGCAACAGTAGAGTTATTAAAGAAGAAGATTAAGGAGACCAGCATTGCCCATAGACTAAGAGAAGAAGAAATCAAGACACTAATAGAACTAGAAGACACAAGGGCAAGGTTCTACGAGGCAATGGACGACGACTTCAATGCAAGTGAGGCCTTCAGCCAAGTATATAGGCTAACCAACATAGTGTTCCGCGACATACAATACTCCGAACACAAAACCCTACCACTAAGAGCCTACCAGATACTATACGAGTTCAATCAAGTACTAGGAGTACTAGACGAATACTTCCATGAAAAACCAGTGGGACAGCTCGAACTAGTAGACCAGCTCATAGACCTAATAGTAAGAGTTAGAGGAGAGCTAAGGAAGAGAAAACTCTACGATCTCTCAGACACTATTCGGAGCGAACTAGCGAATCTCGGAATACAGTTAATGGATAAAGGAGATAAAACTACGTGGATCATACGTAAGAAATAACTACGTAGGCTACTATTATTTTTCATTCCCCCGATTTTCTCATCAACTATCCTCTTCTCCGATTAAACACTGCATAAGGCTAATTAGGTTAAAGTTTAAATATTATTAGGGAACCACTGTTTTCCCATATCAATAAGAGGTGTACATATTCCATGAAAATAGGAAAAGGGTTATCTACATCATACATAGTCCTAGGCATAGTATTGATCATAATAGCAGCAGTAGCTGGATATTATGCTGGATTATCGGCTGGTAAAGGCGTACAAGTAACAACCACAACAGTCCTCCAAACAGTAACACAAACCAAGACAATAACAGAGACTCCAGGGGCTACCACTACAACTCAGACTACAACAACTACTCCTACCCAGACAACTACTAGTACACCACCAACAACTACTCCAGCTAAGGAGACAAAGATAGTTATAGGCGTTACAGATAAGGTAACAGACCTTGACCCAGCAAATGCTTACGACTTCTACACATGGGAGGTATTAAGCAATATAATGGAGGGACTAGTAAAATACAAGCCCGGAACAACACAAATAGTACCAGCTATTGCGGAGAGATGGGAAGTCAAAGACAATGGTAAGGTATGGATATTCTACCTCAGAAAAGACGTAAAATTTGCTGATGGAACCCCCCTAACAGCAAAAGATGTTGTTAGAAGCATTGAGAGAGTTATGAGGATAAACGGTGACCCCGCATGGCTGGTAACAAGCTTTGTAGACAAGGTTGAAGCTCTAGACGACTATACAGTAAAGTTTACGTTAAAGAAGCCAGTCTCATACTTCCTAGCACTAGTAGCAACACCACCATACTTCCCAGTACACCCAGCATATAATCCAGACCAAGTGGATAGCGATCAAACAGCTGGTGGAGCTGGTCCCTACAAGATAGTAAAGTGGGTTAGAGATCAAGAACTAGTACTTGAAGTTAACCCATACTATT
>JALUDQ010000116.1 GCA_027043985.1 Desulfurococcales archaeon | reverse complement strand
TGACTGGGGTCCATGAAATATTTGATAGTACGAGTATTGTTGTTGCATTGAGTAATTGTGCGTTACCGCTACTCCAGTTTAACAGATATATGCCAATAGTTATAACGGCGTATGCTATTATCGCGTTATAATATCTCATGTATATAGCGTAAGCGTAGGAGAGATTAGCTGATTGCAGACTATTACATGGATAAGATACATTCTCGAACAATGTATTATTACTAGAAAATCTATCTGGAACACCTATTGCTGCGAGACTGGCGAAGCCCCAAGTCCTATATCCTGAAGCATTAAACCAATAACCCCTTAAGTAGCCTCCACCTGCACTGCCATCGTCATCATATTCTGCATACCACCATGCACCAAAACCAGTTGCGAAGTCACCATTTCTTACAATATCAATAATACTATTGGTTGCAACGATTTTAGCGGTACCTGACGTTCCATTGGGCCCAACACTTGAACCATTCGCTTTAGGTGATAGTATTATAGGTGGACTTATACTTATGACTCTTCCAATGATAGGGTAGACTATAATACTGCTGGCAATACTTGTTACCACACTTAAGCCGAGCAATAATACTACTATTATTGCGAGTAGCCGCGTTCTAGTAGTCATTATCTCCAGTGCCTAACTCTATCTTATGAATATATTTTACATTGTTAGGATGTTTAAATGTTACTCTAAACGATTAATAATTGTCCGCCAATAGGATACAATATTATAGAATAGGTTGTATACGGCTAGTAAAATATATATTATCAACATGTAGTTGCAGACAATAATGTTTGAGATAACCATACATGTTAGCAATATGATTGTTAGAAATATAATCCGATCAGAACGCTCCATAACACTAGTCTCCCTATCCACATTAAGCCCTGCGCTCCGTGCACGAGCACTCATATAGGGTATTATCAATGTTAGAGCTAATGCAACAAGAACTAGAAGACCATTTAAACCAATAAATAATAAGCCCATTACATATAATGAATCCTCTACTCTATCTACTACAGAATCTATAAAAGCTCCAAAACGTGTTGGAATATAAACGAGTCTTGCGGACAATCCATCCAATACATCCATAAGTCCCGATAACAACAGCAATAATAGTGCAGGAATTAGGAGCCTATAATACATTGCTATGAAATAGAAGGACGAAAATACTAGTCCTAAGAACGTGTAATAAACAGGCTTTAACTTGAAAAACAATACTGCTCTCGCAAAGAATACTGAGATCCTTGAGCGCAACCTAGACAACAATAATCATCACTTTTAAGAATAGAGTTTTCTAGCAACATCAATTGCACGGGGTATCCAGGCCTTCCGCCGTAAGGCCTCCTTAATTACTTCTTCCAATACTTTAATCCTAGCTCCACGCCCAATACACTGGGGGTGAAAGGTTAGTGATAGATATCCTTTCCTCTTATGAGCGTATTCTATCTCCTCAAACCACATGCCTAGTACTTCGCGGGGAGTTAAACGCTCTATCTCTAAGAGGGGCCAATCATCGAGGCGCCAGTCAACTGGTAGCTCTACGATAATATTATCGTCTAATCTGATAGTGTAGGGGTCGTCTGAATCCATGAGGCTGCTATCGTAGACGTAGCCTCTTGAAGCGAGAATACTTAGAGTACGTGGACTAAACCTCCAGTATGGAGCACGGAATCCAAGAGGCCTACTACCCACAGCATTCTGAATATACCGTTCCATTAACTCGATAACACGTAGCTCCTCACCTGGTGGTAGCTCATCAAACCGCTCATGCATATAGCCGTGGCCCGCTATCTCGTGACCCCTATTAGTGATGTCTGCGATAATACGTGGATAGTTCTCAGCAACCCAGCCTGGCACGAAGAACGTTACTCTAAGCCCATACTTATCTAATAGTTCTAGTACTCTCCAAATACCTACTCTTGCACCATAACGTCCCCTACTAATAGCAACTGGATCAGAACCCTTCCATACCTCAGCGCTCTCTGAGTCAAAATCGAAGCTTAATAATAGAGTAAACTCGTATCCACTAGGTTGAAGACTCAATATATTCTACCTCTCCAGAGAGACCATTAGTCTTCTATCTACTAGTTTTAGAGAGGTTTTAGATAAATAAGGTGTACCCTATAATGGGGGAATATGTGGTCTTATATTCTTAGTACGCTGTGATTGTTGAAACTATTCCTAATTACCCGGCAATATCCATTGAAGTGATTATTCGTGTTAAAAGCTTTAGCCCTATTCTATGGATCACGTAGGTTACTAGAATGCTAATTAACGAGAGGTATATGATGCTGGTTAACGTTAACTTATATGATATTATTGTGAAGGCAAAGGTGTCTGCAATAAAGAACAGTGTGAGGAGAGACCATAAGAGCATCATTACTACGTCTTCTACAACGTATAGTCCCACAACGCTTGTCTTTACAACTCTTCTCCTGGAAGCAAACCTCAACGCTACTGCTAAGACTATGGGTGCAGTGATAACGATTAATGGGAGAACTACTATAGGTGTCGCTATTAATATATAGTTGTCGAGCAATATGGCGTTGATCAATCCTATCATGGTGAAGGCTTCCAATAAGTTAATATAATATTTGAGTAAGAGTACCCTAGCATATGGTTTCTGGTCACGCAAGTACACTCTATAGATCCAGAGGTAGGCTAGGTCTTGAGCTAACAGTATGTTTACTAAACCACTAGCAATCATTGATACTATGAAAGGTGTTATAAACATAGTAATATATTCTAGATCCCCTACATCCATATTCTTCAAGAAGAGTATTCTGGTAAAATAAGCTCCAACACCCCCCAACGCCATTAATGCTATCGATAACAATACGTGCTGGCTATTATAGAGTTCAACACCTATAATGTACTTAAACAAGGATTTCTCAGGACTACTGCTCCACAAGTCTATTTTCTTCCTAGGCCTCATACTCCATATAAGCTTCTCCTTAGCTATATGATAGAGAGGTCTAATATTCTCCGGATATATTCCTCCCCCCAGGAAGGTTATAGCAACCGAAAGCCCAGCTAATATAACAATTATCCATAGGATCCAATAAGCTATACCCAAAATACTAACACTAGTAGAGAAGCAGTAGAGTATGGCATTGAAAGTAGGTTGAAACATCCATGTAAGTATAGGTGAAGGATACCATCGGGTAACAGTGTCAATTAAGCCTATTAGGACATATAAGGTTAGGGTCAAGTCTATTATTCTCTCATAACCTTTTCTGCTAGCTAAAGCTACTCTCACAACATCCGCTAGTAGCCTAGATAAGGGGAAAATCGCTAAGCTAACACCAAGTATTAGTGGGGCAACTATTGCTTTAATCACGTCACCCGTAAATATTGCTACAATAGGTATAACGGTTATGTATAGGATAGAATACAAGGTATACTGCATGACAATTGATAGAGATTTACCAGCAAAATAGCTTCTAAGACTAATGGGTTGACTCAATAGTATTTCGTATTCTGCTTCTTCTGCTACGACAACAAACATTCCACCTTTAACAACTGTGTAATATACGGTTAGAAAGGCTACTAGGCTTAGTATAGCTGATATATCACTAAGACTTAGCCCTAGCTCTCCTAGAATGTTCTTCACACTTCCTACAATACTCTCCTCTACTACTTCACGTGGCTTAAAAGACACTATTATCGTAAATACTAGTAGGAGCATGATCAATCCTATAAATAAGTACCTATACTTTTTCACAAAGGGGTTCCACACATAATTCTTAACAAGATATAATGCTATAACAGTAGCCTTAGGCACTCTCCTCGACTCCCTCTCCAACTAGTTTAAGAAATACTTCCTCAAGAGACGCTTCGCCACCGCCAAAAGCCTTTTTCTTCAATTCATTTAAATTACCCTCAGCAATCAATACACCATTACTTATAATTCCAACTCTTGTACAGAACCGTTCAACCATGTCGAGTAAGTGGCTTGAAACAATAGCTGTAGCACCCTTCTTCGTTAGTCTTCTAACTTCATCCTTAAATAATCGCTGAGACTCTGGATCCATACCAGCCATAGGCTCATCTAATAATAGTACTTTGGGCTTTACTATGAAGGACGCTATTGCTAAAACCTTCTGCAACATACCTCTTGAAAGCGATGCAATAAGTTCTCCCCTCTTACTATGTAGGCCAAAATATTCCAAGTAATAGTTCATAGATTCGACTAGCTCGCCTCTAGGAATACCCCTCAACGCGCCTATAAACTCGAGAAATTCCTCAATAGTAAGATTTTGAAACACCAAAGGGTTCTCCGGAATATACCCAATACACTCAAGAGCCTTCTCCCTCTCACCAACAACATCATAGCCACATATCCTTGCAACCCCTTTATCAGGCCTCAAAAGCCCCGCTAATATCTTTAAAGTAGTAGTCTTACCAGCACCATTAGGGCCAAGCAAACCATATATTTCCCCAGACCTTATCCTCAAAGTCAACCCGTTTAGAGCCTTAACACTCCCATAACTCTTATGCAAGTCTAAAGCCTCTACAATAAACGAGCCATCACCTACCTTGCCCATAGCCCTCATATACCCCATAGTAGACAAGAACGATCACACAATAAGTTTTCCTCCCCAGATAAGAGTTTCTAGAAGGTGTATGCCAGGGGGGTCGTGACCAGACGCCTCATCCAGCCGAGGAACTACTCGGCAGTAGGCGTCCCATATAAAACCTAGAAGATACAGGGGTATAAGTTTAATCAGCATCGGGGTGGATTGTCATAGTCCCTTTTCAAAAAGGGACTCTAAACCTACCCTTTCATCATTTCTCCTCTTATACGGGTTTACTACATTCTTCCAACGGCTTTTACTCCGTGTTTTCTTATATACTTCATTGTCCTCTTGAAAACTATTCTTGCTGAGAGAGCTAGGGCTAAAGCGAATATCGTTGATATTATGAGCTCGTTTGCTAGTCCAAGGTATGGTTCTAGGCCTCTTACACCATATCTAACTATTTCTGCTGGATGGGCATAGGGTATTGCTAAAGCTATCGGTCTTATCTGCTCGGGTAGATTGGCTATTGGGACAGCCAAACCTCCTAGTACGAAGGATATGAAGTTGGCTATATCAAGAATCGTGCCGGGTATACCTATTCTAAAAGATGCAGCCGATAATAGGAGCGCATATGATATCGTCATTGTAGCTAACAGTACTAAGCCTACGAGTACTATTAACGGATTATATACTATTAGGACTGAAGCACCAGCAAGTCCAGTGAAAACTAGGGCTACAAGTAAGCTTGCAGCAAGAGTTACAGATAACCCCGTTATAGCTCTTCCAACTAGGACTGGGACAGGGCTGGTATTAGTTAATAAGTGCTCTTCTACTAGTCCCTGAGAGATAAAGAACCATGTCCACCCGCCAATATACCATACACTAGATGATAAAAACTGCCACATTATTATACCCCACAAGGCTATGGGCGCCATCTCACCCCACTTACTTGACGGTATGAACATTAATGCTCCCAGCACGAAGATAGTCAGCCATAGTATTGTTGTTAGTATGTTGTTTAGAAAACTAAACTTATACCTCCATAGTCTTAGGAAGTGTAACCATATTATAGCCCTAATCCTAATATCATTTCTCATCATATCACCCCGCTCTTCTTAACCATTCTCTCAGATGTTCCGAGAGCAAGGCTAGCAGTACCATTGTAAATTAGTGTTAGTATTATTAGAGCGGAGATCAAGCCTAAGAGAGCCTTGATTTCCGGTATAGTGTATGTTGCAGTAAGTTTAGCTGCTTGTACAACATAGAGCGTTGGAAATATTCTCGACATTCCTTGTAGTATTGTGGGTAGTACTTGTATTGGATAGAATACTCCACTCAACAATAATATTAATGGTGTTAGAAAGGAGGCTATATTGGTCTCCTCTCTTAAAACGAGTGTTAGAGACGCTATTATAACAGATAATCCTATGAGTGGGAGCATTCCGAGATAGACTACAAGTAGGATTAGGAATAGTTTACCTGCACCGAGTAGTCCCTCGAAGAATACTGCGCCAGGTAGTATCGCTAACATACTCATAGTACTCGAGAGTATAGCGGATGGTACTGGTTCGAGTATAAGCACCTTATACGTCTTAGTTGGCGTTAATAATAGGTAGGGAAGGGTACCTAGCCATCTATGGTATAGAGCAGATGTTGCAACAACATCAACTATCATCAAACTGGACATTACGATACCGCTACTAGCAAGAATGTATAGCACGGGATTACTTATACCCAACCTCTCTCTATACGTTTCGAGACTACCGTAAACCATGCCTAACGCTAATATTAAGAAGGTCATCAAATAGGGCCAGATAAGCATGGAGAAGAATAACCATTTATTATTCTTAAGCCAAGCATATGTTGAGAAGACGCTAGCCCTAATAATATCAATGCTAGTTGACGGCATCCTCTATCACTCTCACTTAGACCCTTTGGTTAATAATATGAATACGTCTTCTAGGGTTGGCTCGTGTACGCGTACTTGGTAAACTTTTATACCATTAGAATAGAATGCCTCAATACTCTTAGCTATAATAACCTCCTCTTCGCCTGGTTTTACAACTATTCTAAGCCTAGCCCTACCTTCCTCAAGGGGTTCTAGTCCTAGTTCTCTTATACCTATAAGCTTTGAGATACGTGCTTCAAGGTCTCCTAGAATCGTGTGGGGAGCAGCTATGATCATTTCTACTGCTAGTCTATCAGCGGCTCTTCTCTTCAACTCTCCTATTGTACCATAAGCTACTATTCTCCCATCATTTATTATGGCCACGTGATCGCATATTAGTTCGGCTTCGAACATGTTATGAGTTGTTATCAGAACAGTCTTATCTTCCTCTCTAGCTAGTTTCACTAATAGTTCTCTTATAGTTCTAGCAGACATGGGGTCTAAGCCTATAGTAGGCTCGTCAAGTATCAGTATTGGAGGGTCATGGAGAAGAGCTCTTGCTAGAGCTAAACGAGCCTTCATACCCAGACTATACTCCTCATAGAGCTTGTCTGATGCACCTAGCTCCTTTAAGCCTACGAGCTCTAGGACCTCTTCTACTCTTCTATCAAGCTCCCTACCCTTCAAACCCCTAAGCATTCCAAAGTACTTTAAGTTCTCTCTCCCAGTTAGCTTCCAAAAGAAGCCCTTCTCAACGCTAAGAGTTACACCTATTACTTCTCTAACCTTCTCCGCCTCACTTACTACGTCATAGCCCATTACGGTGGCTTTACCTTCATCCGGTAATAGAAGGGTTGTTATTATCTTAACTGTAGTTGTCTTACCAGCACCATTAGGGCCTAGAAGCCCGAAGACCTCTCCTCTAATAACATTGAAGCTCACACCCTTTAGGGCTTTAACTATTCTCTTCTTACGCTTAAAGAAGCCCCTCCTATCCCAAGTAACATAGTTCTTCACTAATCCCTTAGCTTCAATAGCGTTGACGAGCACTTCTCCTCCGCCTCTACACCGCCTACCATGTAGTCTAGAGTCTCCTATCTTAATCCACATACATAAATGCTATGTGGACTAAGGAATGTAAATGCTTGTCTAGAACTCTCCACATTATAGGAGTGCCATGGTTTTGTTATGTTAGGTTATTGCTCGTGGACAAATACTCCTATATGGACACTTACGGCATTTCCCAGGAGAAGGGTTAGGTCTTGGCTCTCGTTTATAAGTCCAGTAGGCTAGAGCCCATGAAACTAGTTCTTCTGCTCTCTGCTCGTCGTGTGCGAGTATATGGGTTTTTACTTTTGGTGGTGGCACCTTATTATTCTTTATGTATAGTAGGGCTTCTACTAGCTCATCTCTACTACCCTTAACAATATAGTATCTTGTCTCAAGGGTATTGAAGCCTAGGAGTTCTAACATGTACATTTGAAGCCTAGCTAGGGCTTCGTCTCCAAGACTTAGTCTTAGAAACCTACTAGTACTGGCCTTAACAATAGCTACTACCTTATCCTCGTTAACCAGTATGGCGTCTGGACTTGTAATAACTGGTACTCCTTTAATAGGGTAGATTAATGGTATTCTAATCCACCCGTATCTAACTGGTCTACGTGCTTCTATGAGTACCTTAGAAACTATTCTTCGAGCAGTACTCTGGCGTTGCTCTAGGTCTACTTCACCCCTACTATACTTGAAATGTAGTAATAATTCACAGTAGAATTGCTGTTTTATCTCGCTCCCCCTTAGAAAGCCTAAGTTGAACCGTATATTTGGGGCTCTAAGCCATCCCTCGTAGAACTGTTGTGCTAGCTCTAATAGATTCTGCCAATGATCCTCCATGGACGGGCACGCTTCTACTCTATGTCTCTGCTTATTAAGTGTAATACGTGTTCTTCTCCTATGCAATCGTAGCCCATAAGCACATTATTAGCATAATTATGGTAAAACTATTAAGGCTAATCTTTTAAGCTAGCACCAATGATGTTATAATTGTGATGCTAATATGGGGTTAAAGGAGTTCTTCGAACTAGATAAATACAATACAACAGTTAAGACGGAGATAATAGCTGGCGCTACAACCTTTCTAGCAATGGCCTACATACTCATAGTGAACCCGACAATACTCTCAATATCAGGTATGCCTTTTGGCCCTGTAATAATTGCAACTATTATTGCAGCAGCTTTTGCCACAATACTAACTGGGGTCTACGCTAAGAAGCCCTTCGCAATGGCACCCTACATGGGTGAGAACGTTCTCTTCACTTTCTCAATAGTACTGGCATTAGGGGTGACGTGGCAGCAAGCTCTTGGAGCAGTATTTTGGGGAGGCGTAATATTCCTTGTAGTAACACTGCTTGGAGTTAGAACAATCTTAGCAAAAGCTGTTCCGAGATTCTTAGCTGCTAGCTGGAGTATAGGTATAGGATTATTCCTAATGTTTGTAGGCTTCTCTTCAGCTGGTATAAGCATGCCAGGTGTACCTGGTGCTCCAGTAAAGATAGGTAACCTATTAGACGTACATGTTCTAGTAGCTCTTGCGGGAGTAGTGATAACACTCGCATTACTCGTAAAGAAGGTGCCGGGCAGTATTCTGATAGGAATATTATCAACAATGATCCTAGCCTATGCTGCGGGTATAACAGTTACATCACCGGAAGCAAAGGCCTTAGGGTTCCCGAACTGGGGTGAAGTTCTAGGAAAATTCGATCCAGTTGGAGCACTACTTAACCCAGCGCTCATACCAATAATCCTAGTATTATTTCTAGTAGACACATTCGATACCATGGGAACCGTACTAGGCTTGGGATTAAAGGCTGGTTTCATAAAGAAGAACCAAGGCGATGACCCTGGCCTCGAAAAAGTATTCCACGTTGATGCTCTAGCAACAGTCTTCGGCGCAATCTTTGGCACCAGTACTGTTGGAACATTTATCGAATCAGCTACGGGCATAGAGGAGGGAGGGAGAACGGGGCTAACCTCACTTGTAACAGGACTATTATTCCTCGCAATGCTTCCACTAGCACCAGTGATAGCGGTATTAAATCCAGGCTTCCTTCAACTAGCATCTGCTCCAGCACTCATAGCCGTAGGCATATTGATGATGAGTGTTGTCCAACACATTGATTTCACAGACATAGTTCAAGTTGTACCAACGGTCATCACAATAGCCTTCATGCTATTCACATATAATATAGCGTTGGGTATAGCGGCAGGACTGGTAGCCTATCCACTCACAGCACTAGTAGCGGGGAGAGGCAGAGAAGTACATCCAGTTGCATGGGTGCTACTAGCGATAGCGTTACTATTATTCATATTCTACCCCTACCCCAAGCCATAATACATAGTTTTTTAAACCCAATAACACCCTCTAGAGAATGGTTGCTACAATGGATCTCGCGCTCATGTACCTTGGGGTCTTGTCACTGATTTACCCTATAGTGATAATTGTTGTAGGCATAATATTATATGTCTTGCTAAGCAATAAAAGTAAACCCACGCTACTAGGATTAGCATTCATAGTCTACGGGATACTAGATATCATAGCACGCCTAATATTCATGTTACCAGCAATGAGCACTATACCAGCTCCTCATCCCGGAGTAGAACTTATAGTAATGGCTAATATTATTTCATCAATTATCCGCATCATAGCATTGACCATATTTGCAGCTCTAGTAATAATAGGTGTCAATAAAATACTGGAAAGTGAAACAAAACTACCGCCACCACCGCCAAGCTAGACGCATTTACTCAATTACGCCCTTTCTACGTAGATTCTCAATTTCTTCTTCATTGTAGCCTAGTTCACGTAGAATCTTAGCAGTATGTTCTCCCTTTAACGGTGGAGGAATAGTACTCATAGCTCTCTCCTTATTAATCCATACTGGGTAGGCAAGTTGGGGTATTTTCACGAGTAGCGGGTGAGGTAATTCAACTACTAGTTTACGCTGAACCACATGTGGGTCCCTAAAGACCTCGTCTACCTCATAGACTGGTGCTACTGGTACCCCATACTCCTCGAATAGCTTTATCCAATAGCTCCTAGGCTTCTCCTCAAATATTTCTTGAAGTATACGTGTAAGCTCCTCTCTATGTCTTACTCTATCAGGATTTGTCTTGAATCTCGGGTCTCCAGCTAAATCAAGTCTACCTAAAGCTTCACAAGTCTTCCTCCATAACCGGTCATTAGCAGCCGCTAAGATGAAGTATTTCCCATCACTTGCGCGGAAGGCTTGGTAAGGTACTATTGATGGGTGACCCGACCCGAGTCTACGTGGCTTCTTCCCAGTCATTAAGTATATTACTGGTATGTATACCATAGAGTATATAGCTGTATCATACATTGGTACCTCAATGTAGACTGGCCCCTTTATCCTTCCCTCACGCTTAGCTAGAAGAGCTGACACGATATTTAACGCAGACATATATCCCGTTATAACGTCGAATAGGGCAAAGCTAACCCTTACGGGTGGTCTCCCTTCTTCTCCAGTAGAAGCCATTAAGCCGCTCATTCCCTGGATTAGTACATCGTATGCTGGTTTATCACGATAGGGTGTGTTCTCTAAGCCGAATCCCTTTATACTACAGTAAACGAGTTCTGGGTTTACTTTAAACAAGGTCTCTGGGTCTACGCCTAGTTTTTCTCTAACACCGGGCCTATAGTTCTCTATTATAACGTTCGCTTTCTCTACAAGCCTATATACTATTTCTCGGCCCTCCTTCTCCTTCAAGTTTACAACAATGCTCTCCTTTCCACGATTAGCACTTGAAAAATAAGCACTAAACCCCTTGACAAGTGGGCTCCAAGTCCTTGTCTCATCGCCTCCCGGAGGCTCTACCTTGATTACACGTGCTCCTAGATCTGCTAGAAGCATTGTTGCGAAAGGTCCTGCAAGGGTGTGGCTTAGATCAACTACTGTTATGCCTTCCAATAACCTATTCATCTCTAACGCCTCACGCTATACTATCCTTGTATTTGAGGTGATAACAGTTTAATGTATTTCCTCTACTTCTTCTCTAAGACTTTAGCTTCATCCTCATAGCCTACTATTACCTTATCAGCCAGTTTAACAAATAATCCCGTTTCAACTATCCCAGGTATCGTTTTAAGCTCGTGTTCTAGGCTGTTAATGTCTACGGGTTCGTCTAAGTACAAGTCCACTATTACTCCAAAAGTATCAGAGACTACTGGCCCGTACTTGCCCTTCACTGGCCTCCTAATACTTACACGGTATCCCTTGTTTCTCAAGTATTCTTCTACGAAGGATAATGCGTAGAAGTTTACTTCAAGTGGGATGGGATGTCTTTCTCCTAGCCATCTAACAAGTTTAGAGTAGTCGACAATGAATACTCTATACTTGGAATAATATGTGAGGATTTTCTCGAGAAATAATGCGCCGCCACCACCCTTAATCATGTTCAAGTCGGGGTCTACTTCATCGGCTCCATCAACGTAGAAGTCTATTTTGTTAAGACTTGATGGGTGGATGGTGTTGAAGCCGTATTCTCTCATCTTCAATATAGTGTCAAGAGATGATGCGGTAAAATACTTGTCAGCTAGAGTATTCTTAAACCTAGCTAATTGCTTAATGAATTCTTCAACTGTAGAGCCAGTACCAACACCTATAATACCTATATCATCAATAAGGTTCAATAATTCTTCTACAGCCTTTCTAGCAGCATTCATCTTAGCAGACTTCAAGTCAAACAACCATACACAATGTTAACAGCAATTAAGCTATAAACATACCGTCCTAACAGTAACCACCCAAGACTTGGAGGTTTGAGAAGGGGCTCGGGCCGTGGCCTCCTTCTTCACGGTCCTCCGGTCAATCATCTGTTGTCCGGCAGCTCTTCGAGGGGGCCACGTCCTCATAGCCCAGTTAGATAGATTTTCCTTTAGGGTTATAAAGGATGTGTTTTATGGTAGCCTACTTGTTCTCGTATCTCTTCAATGTTTTAACTACGATGATTATGCCTAGAGCTAAGAGTAATGCTCCGATAACTACTCTCACTATAAATGCTATAAATCCTAAAGAGGCTATGAATGCTCCAAATATGTCTACGGTGAACATAGTTGAGGATAGTAGAGATAGACCTACGAGAACTAGTACTACGCCTACGATAAGCAATAGGACTGCCTCGATATCTCTAGAGGAGAGCTCTACTGATCTTGGAGGAGTAGTTGGTGTAGGAGAAGGAGTTGTCCCACTACTTTCTTTTGCTTTTATCTCGGATTCCCTCGGCATTATTATGCAAGCTATTAAGTATAGTATTAAAGTTGCAGCCGGGTTCAATATAAATAATAAGGCTACGGCTAAACGAACAATAGTCGGGTCAACATTAAAGTACTCAGCCAATCCCCCACATACACCGCAAAGGATCTTCTCGCGCTCACTCCGATAAAGTCTTTTCAATAAACCTCCCCTCTCCCAAATAGTAAATGATATTCAAAAGATACGTTCTAAGACTACTGTTTCTGCAAGTCTTCCGAGAATACTATAAGTTTTTTCGACAAATAGCCCTCGGTAAGCTCACTTGTTTAAACAATATATTTAACCAGTACAAGCTGACTAGTAAAATGATCACTAGGTAAGCATTGTCTCGAGGCGCCACCTAATTGAAGATTGTTACATCAAGAGTAGAGCCCCCAGTAATAGTTATACATGGTGGAGCTGGTTCTTGGAAGAGAGTATTCAATGACCCCGACTACCCTTATAGTCTCCAAGACATATCGGGTTTGATAAAGAAGAGTATTGAGAAGGGATACAAGGTATTAGAAAGCAAGGAAGCCCTACTAGCTGTTGTGGAATCGGTGAAAGTATTAGAGGATTCGGGTATGCTCAATGCTGGAATAGGTAGTGCTCTAAATATTGCTGGAGAAGCAGAAATGGATGCAGCAGTAATGGATTCTAAGGGTAGAGTAGGAGCAGTTGGTGCGGTTAGGTATCCTCGAAACCCTGTTCAACTAGCACT
>JALUDQ010000115.1 GCA_027043985.1 Desulfurococcales archaeon | reverse complement strand
TACCGATGATAGTGGGCTTGGATGCATTTATACTAAGCCATACCTATGCTCCTGTAGATGTGTTAGAGCAGGAAGATGTCGATAAATGGCTTCCACCGCGTAAACAACTCTATGTTATCGACCCTGAGAACAGGTATAGTATGGGTAATATAGCATACCCCAAAGACTATATGTTGATGAGATATGATATAGAGCGAGCTATGGAGAGGGCTAAGAAGGTTATTGAGAAAGTCGATAGAGAGTATGGAGAATATTTTGGTAGAAGCTATGGCGGACTCATTGAATGCTACAAGTGTAGTGATGCAAAATATCTTGTAGCTCTAATGGGGGCTTGGGCGGGTGACGCTAAGGAGGCTGTGGACAAGTTGAGAGAGAATGGATATAATGTTGGTGTAATGCGGGTAAGATTTATCCGTCCATTAGCGGTCGAGAAAATCCTTGAGTATGCTAGCGGTAAGAAGGGAGTATTAGTAATGGATAGATCAATATCTTTTGGTAGTGCTGGTCCCTTGTTCATAGAGGTCTCCTCAGTATTATCGATGAACGGTAAGCCACCAGCTATGAAGGGAGTCTTGGCTGGTATAGGTGGAGTAGATGTAGGGTATAGGGATATCATGGATATTATCTCAAAGTTTGTAGATGAAGTAGAAGAGAGAGGTTGGTTCGTGAAAAGACAGGAATGGTTCTTTAGTCACAAGAGGTGATAGATCTATGTCCCTGAATTTAAGGAAGGAACCCGATGTAAAATATGTTAGACCTGGAGACGCGGCTTGTCCAGGCTGCCCTGAAGCCATGGGACTTAGATACCTGGGTATGGCTCTCGGTGATAAAGCTATACTCGTAGTACCTGCTGGGTGTTCTTCAGTTATACAAGGTATTATTCCAAAGAACTCTTATCATTTCCCAACAGTGAACATTGTTTTTGCTGCTGGAGCATCAACTGCTGCTGGACTAGCAGCTGCTTACGAGATGTTGGGTAAGGATGCAGTTGTAGTTGTGTGGGCGGGTGATGGCGGAACCTCTGATATAGGGTTTGCTAGTCTTAGCGGTGCTGCAGAGAGAAACGATAATATCATCTACATATGTGTTGACAACGAGGCATATATGAATACGGGTATTCAGAGGAGTAGTTTAACACCTTATGGTGCTTGGACGACAACTACTTGGAAGGGTAAACGCGAGCACAAGAAGGATCTACCACTAATAATGGTTTCACATAGAGTCCCGTATGTTGCGACAGCTAGTGTAGCCTATCCACACGACTTTATCGCTAAGTTGAAGAAAGCTGCAAGTATTAGAGGGTTCAAGTACATACATCTGCACGCTCCTTGTCCAGTTGGATGGAAATTTGATGCTGATAAAACAGTAGAGGTTGCGAAGCTTGCTGTTGAGACAGGTATGTGGATTCTATTTGAATATCATAACGGTGTCTTTC
Organism: Desulfurococcales archaeon; assembly: GCA_027043985.1. Taxonomy (GTDB): domain Archaea; phylum Thermoproteota; class Thermoprotei_A; order Sulfolobales; family WANQ01; genus JALWGO01. The sequence goes on along the minus strand of JALUDQ010000115.1, from coordinate 2,552 downwards.
GTATAAGTCCGCCGAGCCGCCCGTATATGAATAAGGAGAAACGTAAGCCGGTAAGGGAGTACATAAAGCTACAAGATAGGTTTAGGAATCTTAGGGACGAGGATTTAGTAGAGTTAGAGAGACATATCGACGAGACATGGAATTGGTATATAATGTTGGAGCAATGGACTAGTAGAGGACAGAAATAACCTTAGAAACAATATCTCCTTAACTCAATTCTTCTTTTTGTTTTTATTATATTGTTTTAGTTACTATAGTTAGTAGAGAGGTAATATAACATTCAATAATATTACGATTACTGTTATTGCAACGGCTGTGAATATTACGAATTCTGGTTTTAATTTTACTCCTTCTTCTACTTCCTCGTAGAATCTTACGAGGCCTGCTGCGGTAAAAGGTCCTGGACCAGTCTTTCTTCTTCTACGTGAGGACACGGTGTTCTCCCTGGTCTCGTCTTAGCTCTAGGTTCTTATTAAGGCTTATCTTCTATACGTTTCCAGTAGTTGAGAGGTGTTGTAGATGCATATTAGGGAAGCACAGGAATTGATAAGAGGTGCTTATTATAGAAGGGATAGCAAGAGAGGGCTTTATGCGACTTTTACGTGGCTTGTAGAAGAAGTAGGCGAGCTAGCTGATGCCCTACTCTCTGAGCGCATGGAAAGTATAGAAGAGGAACTAGCTGATGTGCTTGCATGGCTGTTGTCTGTAGCTAATCTTGTTGGTGTTGACTTGGAGACGGCTTTTAAGAAAAAGTATACTAACCCTCCTTTGTAGTGTTTTTTAGAGCCTTTATGATTTCTAGACTTTTTTCGAAGTCTCTTTCCAATATCGTGCCAGTTACAATAGCGTTTGCGCCAGCTCTAGCTAGTTCTAAGGCTTTTTCAGGTGTACGTATGCCTCCACCTACTATTATGAAGGCTTCTTCGCCTAGGATTTTTCTAGTAGTGTTGACGAGTGTAGGGGGTACTGGTTGAGGACTACCTGATCCCGCTTCAAAGTATATGAACTTCATTCCAAGCATGGCTGCAGCTAATGCATAGGCTACTCCTATCTCTGGTTTCTCAAAGGGTACGGGTCTTGCCTGCCCTACATATCCTGCTGCTCCGCCATATCCTATAATGATGTATGCTGTTGGTATGGGCTCTAGTCCGTACTCTAGTATTATTGGAGCGCCCAGCATTTGTGCTCCTATGATGAAATAGGGGTTCTCAGAGTTTAGTAAGCTCATAAATAATATCGCGTCAGCGTGTCTTGAAATACCATTGATGTTACCGGGGAATAATATTATTGGTATATTTACGGTTTTTTTCATCTCTATTATTATTTTATCTAATTTACTCTCAGTAACACCTGTACTCCCGCCTACCAATATAGCATCTGTGCCAGCTGATTCCAGTTTCCTTGCTATATCTTGTATGTTCCCCCATGTTATTTTATCTGGATCTATTAGTGCGAAATGTAATGTTTTTTCTCTAGCCTTACTCCATAGTTGATTCTGAACTCTCTTCTTTAGCTTCACTTTCCTCCCCCTCGAGAAAAGTATATTCTAGTTTTCCCTCAAAGAATAGATCTAGGAATTTAGCATACACATCCACTTCATGATGCGCTGTTGGGACTTCGAGCTCTGCATAGAGTTTACAAGAACCACATCTTATTATTGCTTTCTTAGTATTTTTATCAAAGTCTATTGTTAAAGTCTTCATACCACAGTTCGGGCATTGAAAGACTTTTGGTAATGTTCTAGGAGCTCTTCTTATTATTGGTTTTCTCCTCTTTCTACGCTTACCCATTCTTTCAGCCTCTTCTCTCGCTTCCTTAGCTGTTTCTTTTCTTTGAGGTTCTGGCTATAAGTATTCTTCTGAGGGTTGGTGAATAGTTATTCCATAATATTTCTAGTAATATATCGTCTACTAGTTCGTCTTCTACGTTTAAGTCTACGTATTTTCTTTCTTTTTCAGCTATTTTTTGGGCAATTAAGTGGTAGCAAGGTCTTCTAGCTTTCTCGGATACAACGTGTATTATGAAGTCTTTACATGTACATGAGTATCCGGGGATAAGGATATAGTCTCTATTCTTTCCTCGAAAAATCCAAAAATATTCTTTTTGTCCTCCGGATGTTATCCTTATGATTCTTTCTGCATGGACAGCTTCTCTAGATTTTGGTGGAATGTTTTTGGAAAGTATGATGTTTTCTAATAATTCGCGTATCTCTTTTGGATCCACTTGGTGCACCGTGTCTTAGAGTTAAAGTATTGATGATTTTACTGCCTCCTCTAGTATCTCTAGGCCTATCTTTGCTTGTTCTTCTGTTATATTTAATGGGGGTATTAGCCTTATAGTACTCTTACCGCATGGTAGTAGTACTAGACCTCTTTTCAATGCCTCTCTTATTACATTGTTACGTGTTTTTATATCGTGTTCCTTAGTTTTCCTATCTTTAACGAATTCTATTCCCCATGCTAGTCCTAGTCCTCTAACGTCTCCTATTGGTTGATATTTTTCTTTTAGTCCGATTAGTGTTTCCTTGAATAATTTTTCTAGTCTTTCTACAT
>JALUDQ010000114.1 GCA_027043985.1 Desulfurococcales archaeon | reverse complement strand
TAAGAACCTCTAACAAGCCATTATATACTCTGGCTGCAAGATCTTTTTCTATTGTACCTAAAATTAGTGCTCTTGCATCAGCAAATAATAGTATCTCTCTTCCACTAATCCTTATTTTAGCTACATAGGGATTCTTCTTTATTATTTTAAGCTTATCTGTATGCTTCAATTTATCCAGTCTAAGCCTCATTCGCGATTTCGGTAAGATTTCCACTTGATTAGAACCACATACTATGACTATAGACTCGCCATGTTTGCCCAAGTATTCATATTTTCCTAAAGAACATATAGGGCACTTAGGATTTTTGTTTACTCTTATCTTCTCAACATTATTTTTAAAACTATCAATAACATATATTAATGGATCAACTTCGTAGCCTAATAGTATTCTTAACGCGATAGATGTTGATATTGATGTAGCAAGAGCTACTGCTGTATTTACCACACCTAGTATCTCACATATGTTTGCTTGTCGTTGTGGTGGTTGTGGAAGTATACATTTAAGACACGGAGTCTTACCAGGTATTATTGGCATTACTGTTGCATACCATCGTTCTACACCTACATATATCCATGGTATACTGTTTTTTACAGCTACCTCGTTAATTATGAATCTTGTCTCGAAATCATCTGTTCCATCAATTATAAGATCAACATCACTAAGAAATTCTTCTGCATTAAACGGTGTAAGCCTCTTAACTATAGGTTCAACTTTTACACTACTATTTATCTCAGAAATATGTTTTGCACACGCTACCGCCTTGGGCATTAGCTCTGCTACATCTTTTTCCGTAAACATTAGTGTTCTATGAAGATTACTTAATTCTACTACATCTTTATCTATGACTTTAAGATATCCTATACCAAGTCTAGCCAATAATTCTGCTTGAAAAGTACCCGTCGCACCACAACCTATTATAGCTACCCTAGACTTAATGAGCCGTAATTGACCCTTAATCCCTATTTCCTTTACAAGAACCTGCCGAGAGAAACGCTCTATTATCTCACTTATCGACATAGTGACCATACGGTTAACCCATAAGTACTAGCACATCTATGTTCATGAAAAACAAGTGAGTTTTTAGACTTTACGGTCCAGAATAAATATTATAATAAACTTAAATTAGATTATACTAGCATTCGCAGTCTAAAATAAGAATGGGGTACAAGCTTATGTACAATGAACTAAAACATGTACAAGCGTGATGTTAGAAAGGTGTAACCTGCTATGTTTAGCTTGTATAGAGCACTAATGGCGTTAAGAGTTCTAGGAATACAAACCATGTTAAGGGAAATTTTTAGAAGATTGACCAGAAGACCTTATTCCTACAATAATATTGTTAATATAAGCAGTGATGTTGATTTTATCACGTTATTTTATCTTTTAGAGAAAGGAATCAAGTTGAGAAAAGAGAAAGAGTTTATTGTCGCTGAAACACGTTATGGTGATTTTTATGTACGGGATCAAGACTTCACATTACTGCTATCTCTAATATATAATCCGGAGGAAGATTATGGTTTCATAGAATATCAGGAAAAGATCGTTTTAGATCTTGGTGCTTATTATGGGGATACTGCTTTGTTCTTTCTAAAGAAGGGAGCAAGATTTCTTTATCTCTATGAGCCTGTTAAAACTATTTATGATTACTTACTGATAAATCTTGAAAAGAACGGAATTGATCCAAGTAAATATAGGGCTTTTAATATTGGCGCCTGGATTGACGACGATATAGTGTATACTAGGTTTAATATGCAGGGAACAGGGTTAACACCGTTCATTAACTATGATTTGTGTAAGGGTATATCTGACTGTGTTGAACTTAAGTTGAAATCGTTAAAGGAAATCTTAGAGGAAAGCTTGACTGGGAGAGACAGTAGTGAGAATATAGTTAAGATTGATTGCGAGGGATGCGAATACAGTATACTTACCGTTTCATGCAATACTATATCTCTGGCAGATAACTATATAGTTGAGATCCACGGTGTCCCGAATCCGATAGTGTATAAATATGATAAATGCGGTTTTAAAGCCGAATTAAAGAAAAAACAGAGCATAAACTATATAACTCTATGGCATTTCTATAAAGAATAAAATAGGTTAAGTTTGTGTAATGTTTTCGAGAGATCCGTCCTCCCTTACTATGAATGTGTCTTCGTGTTTTATTTGTCCTAGTCCTTCTATTAGTATTGGTGCATGTATGAAGGCTAGAGCCATATTTGGTTTTACTTCGACGAAGCGGTCTTTGGGTAGTATTGTTGTTATTGGTGGTTCTTCTATTTGAAGCCCTACGCTGTGAGCATACCCTACTACACGGTATTCGAGCATTCCATATTTACGGTATATGTTGTCTAGTTCTTTTATTACTGATATAAACCTTGTTCCAGGCTTGGTTTTCTCTATTGCTGTTCTATAGACTTCGTTCATACAGTCTAATGCTTTCTTCGCGGTACCCTTGGGTTCTCCTACGTATATTGTTCTAGCTATATTTGCATAGTATCTATTATAGTCCACTCCGAGAACAATGTTAACGAATACGCCTTCCCGTACTTTTACGTCTCGGAAAGGCTCAGCGTGTACGCGTGGGTGAGGTCCGACATTTACGTAGACGAGGGGTTCTTCTGAACCATATTTGTATAGTAGACGATAGGCTTCGCCAGCGATTTCTGTTTCCGTTAACCCTGGCTTTATAATATCTATTATTTCGTTTATTGCCTTTGAAGCTATTTTACCTGCCATACGTATAGCGTTTAGCTCGTATTCGTCTTTTATCATACGCATAGTGTAAAGTATATTAGATATATCTACAACTTTTGTTTTAGGGTTTAAACGCTTAAACATTTCAAAGAATATTATGTAAGCGTCTCGTTCTATACCATATTCTAAGCCTACCACTCGGTAATTGTTGTTTCTTATGGTGCTAGATACTTTTGCCATAAGGTCTCCTCCATCGGTAAAGGTTACTATATTATGTATCCATGTCCTCTCCTTTATTCCCTCTTCTTCACCCCTTGCTACAAATAATGTTGGCTCGCCATCTGCTGGGATCAGTATAGCGGGACGTAGCCATTTCGTTCCCGTGAAGTATATGAAGCTTGAGAGAGTACGTATCATAGCTGCATCTATATTGTTCTCGGAGAGTTTTTCCTGAAATCTGCGAAGTCTTTTCTCAAGTATTTCGCGCGGGAATCTTGTTTTCACGAAACACACCTATATGACGCATGTCATATATATGTTAACACGGTATATATACCTTACTATAATCACTAACAAAAAGCTAAGAACGCGAACTCTTCGTATAGGGTTCAAATAATACTATACAAGTCCTACACTTCCCCAGATCAATATCCTTGTCCAACTTAGCATGAAGAAAACATGCATACCCTTTACCCAAGAAAACCATGGTTATCCTAGATAGCTCCAACTGTATGTCATATACACTAATCTTCTTACCCGCTATCCTATGTGCAAGGATTCTAAGTTCCCTATCTATGTCCTTGTACTTTGATACGTCTATGTAGACTCCCCTATTACCCTCAACATACCTTGATACTGCCGACTGCGATATGCCTAGCAGTCTGGCTATTTCTATTTGGCTCATTTTCTCCTCGTAATATAGTATCTCAACGAGTCTTCTCCTTAATGCTGGGTACACATATTTTGCCGCTAGTTGTGGTACTGAGGTTCTCATAGACTATCCTCATAGATAAGAAATATGACAAGCGTCATTAATAAGCTTGCCTAAAATACCGTTATTTGAGAACTCCTCTCCGATACAATACTGACACCTCTACAAGTCTAACAGCTACATAAGTATAGGATAGAATGGATATTAGTATTAGAGTCTCTAAAGGTCTCTGTAGTAATCCGCCAATAAATAAAACGAATAATCGTACGTCTCTAGAAGCAAATACTGGTATTCGGCATATCTTATGTAGGCTTACACCAAGACTTGCTTCTGCTCTAGCATGAATATAGCTTACTAAGATATCACCACTTAGAGAGAATATT
>JALUDQ010000113.1 GCA_027043985.1 Desulfurococcales archaeon | reverse complement strand
GTTATCCTCTTTAATGGGTTCTTCTTCGAAAACATCGAGAGCAGCTCCAGCTATTATTCCTTCTCTAAGAGCCTTCACTAGATCTTTTTCAACTATTATTTTCCCACGACTAATATTCACTAAAACGCTATTCTTCTTCATCTTTGAGAGCTTCTCATAGTCCATAAACCCTATTGTCTCTTTATTTAATGCGAGGGAAACTATGACTATATCTGCTTCTCCCAGCAAGTCGTAGAGGTCTCTATACTCTATGTCTAAGGCGTGCTCTACTTCGGGCTTCCTCCTACGACTCCAATACATGACGCGATTACCTAGGCTGCGGAAAAGCTTTGCAATACTTGACCCAATACGCCCTAATCCTATAATGCCAACAGTCTTTCCTCTAAGAGTAGTACCTATAAGTGGTCTAGGAGCTGGTCCTGAGCCCCAAAGACCTTTCCTTATAAAACGGTCTCCATAAGCAATATTTCTTAGTAGAGATAGTGTTAGTCCTAAGGCGTGCTCAGCTACTGATTCAGCAATAGCATCTGGGGTATTTACAACACAGATACCCCTTCTAGAGCACTCGCTTAAATCAATGTTCTCATAACCACTACCATGTACTACTAGTAGTTCTATGTTCCCACAATCCAGTATGTCTCCTCCAATACGGTGGAAGGGTGCTACTACTAATGCTCTAGCTTCCTTAAGATTCTCGCATAGCCACTCCTCTAATGGCTTCGACTTATCATATACTATGACTTCAAAACCCTTACTAGATAATAGTTCAAGTCCGCTTCTATGGACTTTTATTGCATAGACTACTCTAATTATACTGTATCACCTATTAATTAACGGTGTTAATAGAGGTATAGAAATATACCTCTCAAAACCACTTAAAACATGAGACGGGCCACTACTATGTATCCATTAGTAATAGAATATACTAGTCACGCTAGGAAGAGATTATATGAGCGGAATATTAGTGAAGAAGAAGTACTAGAAGCCTTAGAACACCCAGATGAAGTATGGTTTGACACGTGGACTAATAGGTTAATAGCAGTATCACTTGATACTGGTGTAGGCGTGGTCTATATTCAAAGACATAGTAGATTAGTAGTGGTAACAGTTATGAGGCTAAGAGAATTAAACCATGTAATCCGTAATCATAGGAAGAGATTTAGAAAAATAAGTTACTAATAAAAAAGTATTAAATGCTAAGTCCAACCATAGAATCTCTGCACGAAGTCAATGTATATACCAGCAGCTGTTGCCGTTCCAATAACACCTGCTACATTGGGGCCCATAGCGTTCATTAGTATAAAGTTTGTTGGATCAATTCTCTGTGCTTCTCTCTGGCAGACTCTAGCTGACATTGGGACAGCTGATACTCCAGCAGCACCTATAATCGGGTTGACTTTACCCTTAGTTGCAAAGTACATTATCTCGCCGAATATTACTCCACCAATAGTTGAGAAAGCAAAGGCTAGCAAGCCCCATATGAATATTATTGCGAATTTCAATAGGAATTCATGTATTGTTATACCCATTTGCTTTGAGAAGAAGCGCACCATATCCATACTCATTGTTGACCCGACGGTTATGGTTAATAGTATTGTTAGGATGTTCATGAACTCGTTTGCAGCGGTCTTAGATAGCCTCTCGACAACTTCTGTTATACCGCTCTCTCTAAACAAGTTTCCTAAAGCAAGCATTCCTATCAATGGAGTTGCTTTGGGGACAAATATTGTTGCAACAACCATTAATAGTATCGGGAACATCAACGCCTCTAATGGGTGTACTTGTCTCGGCGGCTTCATCCTAACAGCTCTATGCTTCTTAGGTAACAAGCGTATGATAGGCGGCTGTATTATTGGCACAAGCGACATATACGTATACGCAGCCAAAGCCGTTGGGCCGAGAATATATGGTGCTAACTTAATAGTAGTGTAGATTGTTGTTGGCCCATCAGCACCACCTATAATACCGATGCTTGCAGCCTCGTTTAAATGGAAGCCGAGGAGCAATGTTCCAAGCATTGCAACAAATACTCCTAGTTGAGCGGCAGCACCCAATATGAATGTATAGGGTTGCGCTATCAGTGGTCTGAAATCTGTTAGTGCTCCAAGACCAAGGAATATGAATAACGGCACTAGCTCTGTCTGGATAAATATATAGTATAATATGAATAATGGGCCCGCACCACCATTAACGAGATCATTTAACGTGATACCAGCTAGACCAGTAGTATTTGTCTGGAAAAGCGTTGTCGGAGGAGAAGCTAGTCCAGCCATCGGTATATTTGCTAAAACCATACCAGTTCCAATACCAGTCAATAATAGTGGTTCTATCCTCTTCACTACAGCGAGATATATTAATACAATGCCTATTGCTAAGAACAGTAATTGATAGATGTCGAAGTTGAATATGCCAGTATGTAGGAAGAACTTCACTATTGAGTCAGCAAGCATGTCTAGCATCTAGGTCACCTCTATTGTTACTCTATTATAGCTAATACATCACCAGTATTCACGAAGTCACCGGGCTTTACCCTAATTTCCTTAACAACACCGTCTTTTGGCGGATATATTTCGAGCTCCATTTTCATTGACTCAAGTGTTATTATGACTGTTCTCTTAGTCACCTTCTGGCCTGGCTGTACGAGAACTTTCAGAATCTTTCCTGGAACAGGTGCTTCTACAACAGCTCCTCCAGCTGGTGTAGGTGCTGTAGGCTTTGCAGCTGGCGTTGGTGCGGGTGCTGGAGTAGTTGGCTGGGCTGTTGGTGCTGGTTTTTCCTCTCTGCGTTCTGGTTTCTCGGGAGGCTTTGTCTCCGTGGGAGTAGGAATGGCGGTTGCTGGTTTGGCTACGGTAGTTACACCTGCTGCTATAGGTGATTCTACTTCTAGTTCATAGCCGTCTACTTTTACCTTAAACTTGCCTGGGGAGACTTCTTCAACACTCACATTGTATTCTTTCCCCATGATCCGGACAACATATTGCCTACTCATAGCTACCACCTAGGCTTACGGGATTTATTCCAAGCAAGATAGTCTAGATCATTTAAATTGAAACCGGATTCTAGTCTCCAGGCGAGAACCCAGTAGTTTACAGGAGCTATCCTCTCCCTACGCTTACGCTTACCTAGCTTCTCCTCCATATAGGCTCTTACACCTGCAATAGCGGCTGCAATGATCTCTGGTGGAACCTCTAGTTCTGCTGCTGGAGCAGCGGGGGCTACTGGTGTTGGCGCTGGAGCAGTTGGCACTTCTGCAGCGGCTTCAACAACTTCTACTGGTTTCTTCCGGGATTCTTTCCATTTAACATATTTTGTAACTGCTACAGACATCAGCTTTATGCTAACGGTAAGTATTGACAGTATTATGAAGGTCATTGTAAACCCTAATACTGCGAGAACTATTCCAGCTTCAATCTCTGCTGAACGTGGCACCTTAGCAACTTCCTGGAATGTTTGAGCTAATATTGTCTCAATAGCCAACGTGCAGCCCACCACGGATAGTTTTAATTAAGAGATCTCTCAGCTAGCTCTTTAAGTAACATTATCACTTGAATTTTACAAAAACTTAGTGCAATGCAGAGGTATATAAGGTTAAGGGAAATCTAATGTAATAGAGAGATCCTAGGGCTTCGGACGCTTAATCCATGCATAAATAGCTACTGCAACGACGGGTATGAGTAGGATTATAGAAGTAGTATATGATAGTCTTGTACCAGGTGAGCTAATACTATATGCGATAAAAGACGCTACCAGAAGGTATCCTAAGAGCCCTAGACTAATGGCCTTGTGGAGCCCAGCCATATATGCTAAAAGCACAGCACCAAGCCCTATGAGAAATATCCTTAGTGCATCGTAGACTCCGGGTTCTAAGCTAATTCTAGATAAAACTATCAATGCTATAACCCATAGCATTAAGGCTATTCTAAGCCACTTAGAATCCCTCAAACCAGGCTCACCGTTTTGCTTAAATGCTAGTAGAGCTGATAGTCTCTCCGTACACCTAACTTAAAATAGTGTAGGTTTTCTACTATAT
>JALUDQ010000112.1 GCA_027043985.1 Desulfurococcales archaeon | reverse complement strand
GCAGTAGAGCATGCATGGAATCCTATAATATATAATACATTTGGTTTATACGCAATAGGAAGTCCTACAAAATTACTTGAAAGATACGATTATTCAACAATTATTCGTGTTGTCGCAGAAGCAAAAATGAGGCTTCCTCCAGATAAACCAGTACACTTGTTTGGAGCTGGTCATCCAATGATAATACCATTCATGGTTGCTTTAGGCATAGACACCTTTGATTCAGCGTCATATATACTTTACGCGCGAGATGAAAGGTTAATGACGCCTAGGGGAACTGTTAGACTACATGAACTAGATTATCTTCCATGTGTTTGCCCTATATGTAGCAAGTATAGTGTTAAAGAATTAAAGGAAATGAATAAAAAGGATAGAATAAAACTAATAGCAAAACATAATTTATACGTAATTTACCAGGAGTTGAAGAACGTTAAACAAGCTATAAGGGAAAATAGGCTATGGGAGCTTCTTGAGGAGAAAGCTAAAAGTCACCCCTCTCTTTATGACGCTTTTAAGACATTAATAAGATACCATAACTATATGGAAAAACGAGCCCCCTCATTCAAATCACTAGCTAGAGGTATATTCCTATACGATACTCCGTCAATATACAGACCTCATGTACTGAGGCATCGTCAGAAAATAATGCAAACGTATACGCCAGAATATGAAAACATATTGTTTTTACCCTTAAATTCACATGTAAAGAAAGATTTATCATTATATGTAAAGAAAGCTGTTGAGAATACTGTAAATAACATAGATTATTCTGAAGTTATCTTTTATATCCCCTTCTTCGGCCTAATTCCATTAAATATAATAGATATATATCCTCTATTCCAATTCGAGATTCCGGACTACGTATCTGAGAGCGTGTTAAAGGATCTAGTAGAGTTCTTCTTCAAGTTTTTGAGAAAACTTGACAACACAGTTACTGAGAGAAGAAATATCTATGTGTTTTCAGCAAAGGACGTTAATTGGAGCATCAAGGTAACTGATTCATTAAAGCACAATATAAGTAAGTACTTGTTTAAGCACTTAGTTATAGAATTCATAAATATTTAATAACCAGAATTATTGAGGTCGTGTCGACTTACATGTATACTCTTTCCCCAGTAACATGCTTGGCTGCTTCCTCCTGCTTCTTTATTAATTCGCTAATTTCCTTTTCTAGTCTCTCAGCATCTTCGTATAGTTTACTTGTATCTACATTAAAACCATAGAGTTCGTTTAAGACTTCTATGGCTGTAGCTGCAGCTCTTGGGTCAAATTGAAGAGGCTCTGTATATGGTAGTATAACAATACTTGGTATTTTGTATAACTCTGCATACATTACCGTATATGCTAGGGGCCCTATTATATACAATCCTTTCTCCATTAATGGGCTTTCTAGTGTTTTACTATAACTAGATGTGGAGAACCAGCGATATTTTTCTTCTCCCTTTTTAAAGCGTTTATCTAATCCTCCTATTAGAACTAGCTCAGAGACACCGTTTTCCTTTAGCCATCTAGTAAGTGTTTGAGCATATTCTTGCCTATCCTTTTTATCGGGGAGTACATGGTTTACTATAACAGTGAGTTTCTCATTGTCGCTGAATATTTCGAAGGGAAAAGTTATTCCATAATCCTCTAGCATAGTGTATTCTGGTAATCTACTAGTTATTATAACACCAACTCTGTCAAGCTTCCTCTCTTTTGCTAGGTATCTCGTAGCTATGTATCCGGTATAGCCAAAACCCGGAAACCCTGTCACAACTATATGTTTGCTTAACTCTACTTTTTCAAATAGTTCTATCCGTACGTTCTTCCTCGACATAATAATTACCTCAGTTCTAAGTCTCTAACTGTTTCACGTATTCTTACAGCTTCACCTCTTGTAAAGAATAATATTTCTTCCGGAGATAACTTCAATGTGCCAACTCCTAGAAGGCGATCATCTTCATCTACTACTATTACCTCATCACCATATCTGCGGTTTTCATCTACGCTTAGAACGTGTCTAGAAAAGACATTACCGCCATTTTCAATGTATTCTGCAATATCGCTGACTACAACAACTCTATATTCTGGTGTACGAGTATTTTTCCATAAGAGATATGCACCATATATTCTTAATAATATTTTGAAATCTTCGGCGCGTATCGTGAATAGGGGCTTGTCTTTTAGATATACTTCTCTTATTCTTAAAGTATTAGGGGATTTGTACACGTATATTCGGGATAGATTACTGGAACCGCCTAGTAGTATGTCGCTTGTCTTTGGGCCAAACTGGTAATCTATTACTTGTTTGAGTTTATAAAAATCTTCTCTTGTAATTTGACTTATTTTTCTCCTCATATACTCATACCCATGCTATTATAGGCGCCCCTAACCCTGGCTCCTGGCATACCTAGAACTTTTCGAACCGCTTTGATGAAATCCTCCATTCTTACAATCTTTCGTTTACTGCGTAGCGCGTTATAGCCAGCTTCAGTACATATTGCTTTAATATCCGCTCCACTAGCTCCAGCAGTCATTTCAGCTATTCTCCATAAGTCTACATCTTCAGCCAGCTTCATTCGCCTTGTATGTATCTTTAATATTTCGTATCTACCGTTCTTGTCGGGGAGAGGTATTTCTATTATTCGGTCAAACCTGCCCGGCCTTAATATCGCTGGGTCTAAAATGTCGATACGGTTGGTTGCAGCTATGACCTTAACGTTGTCTAGGGGGTCGAATCCGTCTATTTCTGCAAGGAGTTGCATGAGTGTTCTTTGGACTTCTCTTTCTCCGCTTGTACCTACATCGAGTCTTTTGGCTGCTATAGCATCTATTTCGTCAATGAATATGATTGTTGGGGCTTTGCGTCTAGCTAGTCTAAATACTTCTCTTACAATTCTTGCTCCTTCACCTATGAATTTTTGCACGAATTCTGAAGCTACAACTCTTATGAAAGTCGCGTTTGTTTCATGTGCTACGGCTTTAGCTAGTAGTGTTTTACCACAACCAGGGGGACCGTAAAGTAGTACTCCCTTAGGCGGATCTATGCCAAGTTCTCTAAAGAGTTCTGGATGCTTGAGTGGTAGCTCTACTACTTCTCTAATCTCTTGTATTTGCCTGCTTAATCCTCCTATATCATTGAATGTGACCTTAGGTCTCTCTATAACCTCCATTGCTCTTACATAGGGGTCTTCGCTGCGGGGTAGTATTTCAACTATCATTGATCCTCTATTGTTTAATGCTACCCTGGCGCCGGGTAACAGCTTCTCTCTATCTATTGAATTACTTATATTTACTATTAGGTTCGGACCAGTAGTACTCTTAACTATAGCCCTATTATCATCTAGTACTTCTAGTACCATGGCTTCAATTAGTGGGGGAGCCATTAGTTTCTCGACTTCGCTCTTATAGTACTTTAACTCTCTTCTAAGCGAAGCCCTCTCGTTCTCTAGCTCTCTTATTCTTCTCTCAAGGAACCTAACATACTCCATGAGAGATTCTATATCTATGTTTATGTGATCATCACTAACAGTAGCCATATAATAGCCCCTGTACAGATAGGTTTCCCACGGTAACACTAAATAATGGTTTTCAGCTAATAAATAGTTGGGTGCATTAAATGAGCTCTAGCGATATAGTATATTGCGAGCTCTGTGGGACACCTATAAGGAGACGAGATGCTGTGCGCATAGTATTGGAGGGGGCAACTCTTCTAGTTTGCCCTAGATGCGCGGCGAGAATTAAAAGTAAGAAAAAGAATGAGTACACGAATCCACGTATGCCAGTAGCTAGACAAGGAGTTCCGGCAAGAAATTATTCGGTTAAAAAACCAGTAAAACCAGCTTTGAGGAGAAGAGGTATAAGCAAACGTATGTTAGAGTCCTATGAAGTAGTTCCAGACTATGCATCGAGGATTAGATCTGCGCGCCAGAGGTTGGGGTGGACGACACGGATATTGGCTGAGAAGGTTGGTGAACCGGAATCGGTTATAAAAAGAATAGAGGATGGACGGTTAATGCCTACCATCGACATGGCTATGAGGTTAGAGAAGGTAT
>JALUDQ010000111.1 GCA_027043985.1 Desulfurococcales archaeon | reverse complement strand
CTAAATCTTACTCCAACTACAGCATTTGCTCCAAGCTTCTTTGCCTCCTCGATCATGCGCTCTATTGCCAAGTTACGTGATTGTTTTAATAGTTCTGTGTATTCTTTTATTTCTCCTCCAACAATGTTTCTAAGTGATGCCGCTATATCCTTACCTATGTGTCGGGCCCTTACAGTGTTGCCCGTAACTAGTCCTAGTACTTTTATTATCCTATATCCGGGTGGATTTTCGAGAGTTGTAACTAGGAACTCCACAGTGCACCCCAAATACTACCTCGGACTCCGAGGTAGATATAGTTTTCCCCTACAAATAGTTGAGACACTATCTTAAAGCAGCCACAAAGCCCTTGAATATCGGTGCTGGTCTTAGAGGACGGCTCTTAAACTCTGGATGCGGCTGAGTTCCAAAGAAGAACTTGTGGCCTCTCAACTCTATGAATTCTACTAACTCTGGTTTTTCTAGACTCACTCCCCCTATTCTTATCCCTGCTTTCTCAAGGATTTCATGGTACTTTGGGTTTACTTCGTATCGGTGACGATGACGCTCATAGACTATTCTCTTCCCATTGTATATTTGCTCGGCTAGTGTATTCTCTATTATTTTTATGGGCTGAGCTCCGAGCCTCATGGTTCCTCCTAGCTTGTCTATACGATATTGTTCTTCGAGAAGCGTTATCACTGGATGCGGGGTGTGGGGGTCTACTTCGCTTGTATGTGCTTTTTCGAGGCCAGCAACGTTTCTAGCTATTTCTACTACTGCTAGCTGCATTCCGAAACATATGCCGAGGAAGGGGATGTTGTTTTCCCGTGCATATTTTATTGCCGCTATCTTGCCCTCGACTCCTCTCTTACCGAATCCTGGGAGAACTATTACTCCGTCAACTCCTTCGAGAACCTCTTCTACTCTAATCTTACCGTTCTCTACATCTGTTGCTTCAATCCATTTTAGAACTGGTCTAATACCATGGCTCGTACCAGCATGTTTCAATGCTTCAATAATGCTTAGATAGCTGTCTTTGAGCTTTGTATACTTGCCTACCATTGCTATAGTTTTCTTCACTGAAGCCTTCTTGTACTTCTCAATAAAATCCCTCCAAGAACCGAGCTCGGGTTTACGGTAGTCTAATCCTAGTTTCTCGGAGACGTATCTTGATATACCTTGTTCTTCTAGTATTAACGGTATCTCATATATGGTCTCCACATCATAGCTACTATACACGGCGTGTTCGGGTACATTACCGTATAAGGCTATTTTCTTCCTAGCCTCGGGTTCAAGCTTTGTCTGACACCGTGCGACTATGGCGTCTGGCTGTATACCTATTCTACGTAGTTCTTGAACACTGTGTTGTACGGGCTTGGTTTTCTGCTCACCAGTAACACTTAGGATTGGGACTAGTGCTACGTGTATAAACATCGTGTTATGTTCCCCTAGTTCTAGCCTCATCTGCCTAATCGCTTCTAGGAAGGGGAGGCCTTCAATGTCTCCAACAGTTCCACCAACTTCTACGAGAACTATATCGGCTTGATAGTTCTGAGCTACCTCGCGGATACGGTTTTTTATTTCATCCGTTATGTGGGGTATTACTTGTACGGTTTGCCCTAGGTATTCGCCTCGTCGTTCCTTCTCTATAACGCTTAGGTATATTTGGCCCGTTGTAATATTGTTTCGTTTAGATAAATTTATGTCAAGGAATCTCTCGTAGTGTCCTAGGTCTAGATCTGTTTCACCTCCGTCTTCGGTTACGTATACTTCTCCGTGCATGAATGGGTTCATTGTGCCAGCGTCAACGTTTATGTATGGGTCTATTTTTATTGCCGTTACATTGTATCCCATGCTTTTGAGTAGGAGTCCTAGACTGGCCGTGACTGCGCCCTTACCTACACTTGATAATACTCCTCCGGTAACGAAGATATACTTAGACGTTGCGGGCTCACCCTACAGTGGAGGCCTTCTTAGCTTATCTAAGGCTTTCTTGATAACTAGTTATTAATAACCTTAAAGCCTACATATATTCTTGGGTGCTTTAATCTATGGTGAAGCCAGATTTTTCCAAGCCTCTCCTCCAGGTAGCCTTGGATTTCACTAGAATAGATGATGCCCTCCGTATAGCTGAAGTCGCGTGGAGCTGTGGTGCAGATATAATTGAGGCTGGTACCCCGCTGATAAAATCGGAGGGATTGAAGGCTGTAGAAGTACTTAGGAGAGAGCTACCCGATGCAACTATAGTTGCAGATATGAAGACTGTTGATGTAGGTGACTTAGAGGTACGTATGGCCGCTGAGGCTGGTGCAGATATTGTAACTGTTATGGGGTTTTCATGGGACTCTACTATAACTGCTGCTGTAGAGGAGGCTAGAAGGCAGGGTGTAATGGTTGAAGCTGACTTAATGTACGTAGAGGATCCGGCTAAGAGGGCGGGGGAGTTGAAGAAGCTTGGAGTAGATGTTGTCGGGATCCATATTGGAATAGATGTTCAGAAACGCTTGGGTATGACTGCTGGAGACGTACCGGATCTTGTTAGAAGAGTTGTTGAGGCCTTTGGAGGAATAGTTTCAGTTGCTGGCGGTATTAAGGCTGAGCATGTTCCATCCCTTATCAAGGCTGGTGCTAAGATAATCGTTGTTGGCTCCGCTATTACTAGAGCCCGCGATCCTAGTGAGGCTACTCGTATTATTAGGGAGGCCATATTGAAAGCGTTAGAGGGGGATCAGTGAAAGTATTCAATGATACCCGAGTCATATCTGGGTATTTTTATCGTTAATACAGTGTTCATACGATACCATATAGACTGGTTTGGTTCCCGACTTTAAAACTACTTGATGATGATAACGAAAGTATTCGGAGAACACTACAACGGTGTTTTATTATGGACGCTAACATCCTTCTAGGCCTAGGACTATACACCATTATAGGCGTAGCACCACTAGTGTACAACTACTACGTAGTCAACAAAAAACACGCAAACAAGAAGACAACCGAAAACACCAATAGGCTAGCTAATGTAAGCCGTGTACCCGTACCCCCTAGACCAGTTGACAATAGAGCTGCCCCAAGCCAACGCTACCCTATGGGTTTAGGGGGAGCATTAAGGGCTAGGACTCCCCCAATAATAGTATTGGTACTAAATAACAAGAACCTAGAGGACCCTGAAATTCGTAGACTCGTAATAACCTATTTAATGCGTGATAATGAGAGAAGAGAAGCTACAGTTGTAGAGCAAGATAAGCCTTTAGAGCTAGGTGTAAGAGGAGTTGCGCCGCCAACGGAGATACACGCTACCAGTATTGACTCGGCTCTCGCTGTGGAGGCTTAAACCATTATTATTTCTAATTGGCCCCGGATTTATCTCGGCTTGTAGTGGCTTAGAGATAACGAATATTGGCGTTTTCACGTATATTGGATCAGCTTATGGCTACCGCTTGTTTTGGAGTATACTTATATCGGCTGCTATGCTCGCTTTTCTTCAACAACTAGCTTCTATAGTAGCCGTTGGGTCAACGGGGCTTAGCTGGGCTAGGAGGTCAAGGTATTATCTATTGTTTGCTTCTGGGCTTATGCTCGCTAATATTGCCACGTTGACTGCTAATATTGTCGGGATATCAATTATTCTTTCAAGCCTCCTCCACGTTAACTGGGTTTATGTAGCAGTACTTGTTTCCACAATAGTCTACTCTATAAGTATTTCTGCTAAAAGCTATAGCGAGGTAAACAAGCTTTTAACAGCTCTTACATTACTCTTAGGCTCATATATAGTATTGTCAATTATATATCTCTACAAGAACCCTCACATAATAAGCGATATAGTAACCCAGACATTCACTATAACACCGCTCCACGAGGGTAGGGTTGGATTAGATGTTGTAGCTGTTTTTGGAGCAGCCGCCGCCCCCTATGCCCTAATATTAGAGATGATGACCTTGCCTAAAGACAAAGATCTACGCGAAGAATTTGCAAGCATAGGCTTGGGCCTAGTCTTCACGAGTCTCATAAGCATATCAATAGGGTTGCTAGCCGCTGTGACCTTGTATCCTAAAGGTATTGTGGCTAAGGGGCCAGAGGATCTAGTAGAGGTTTTGGGAATGCTAGGTGTTTTTGCTAAACCGTTATTTGTTATAGGTGTTACTGCTTCCTCTATACTAGCCATCATGGCTATCCTACTAGTT
>JALUDQ010000110.1 GCA_027043985.1 Desulfurococcales archaeon | reverse complement strand
AGCTTATCGTAAAACTCGGTATGAAGGAGTATGCGAAGAGGCTTGTTAGAACATATTCTGGGGGCATGAAGAAACGCTTGTCTATTGCAGCAACAATCATACATGAACCAGAACTACTAGTCCTAGACGAACCCACAACGGGTCTCGACCCACATGTGCGTAGAGAGATCTGGAGCCTCATAAAAGAGCAGCGAGGGAAGGGTAGAGCTATTCTTCTCGCAACACATTATATGGAGGAGGCTGAGGAGTTAAGCGATAGAGTATACATAATAGATAAGGGTAAAGTAATAGCCCATGGATCACCCGAGGAATTAAAGAAAAAGTATGGCGATGAAACAGTAGTAGAACTAGAGGTAAAGAATCCATCAGAAAAACTATGCGAAGCACTCGCAAAATATAGTAGTAGTGGTAGAGTAGTTGTAGACGAAAATGTTTACAGAGTATACGTTAGGGAATACGAGGAAATCTTACCAAAACTTGTAGAAGAAGCAATAAGAATTGGCGCTAAACCCGTCTCCACTCGTCTAAGAGAACCTACTCTCGAAGACGTTTTCATAAAGCTTACCGGGAGGAGACTAGAATGAGCATAGTTAAACCAGTATTAGCTTTCCTCATAAGGGATTTGAAGAGCATCTTCCGTAGTCCTTCAACTCTATTCTGGGTTATAGGATACCCAGTACTCCTACTATTAATGACGGTTTTCATATGGGTTCCCCCAAGCCAGCCAGCATACACGGTTAAGGTCGCAATAACTACATATCCCGACTACTCTGAAAACATAACATCAATGTTAGCAAGGATAATGGAGAACGTAACAATCAATAACACTAACTTATTCGAGGTAACAGTAGTTAAAAACGAGTCAGCTGGGTTAGAACTACTGCGTTCGGGTAAAGTGGACGCCCTACTAGTATTCCCATCAAATCTATGGCAAATATTATCTGGTCTAGCATACTTCAACAATACCTCCAAGATAAACGATACAGTTAAAGTATACGTCTTAAGCTCCGGGACAAAAACCCAGATAGTATCATCTATAATCCAAGGCTTCCTAGACAAATTCTCCCTCGAAGCAGTGCGTAAGAGACTAGAAATAACAGCATACTACGCCGAAAAATATGGTTCACAATATGTTCCAGAAGAATACAAGAAGCAGTTCAACCTATGGGTTAACTGGATGAAACTCCTAGGAACACCATTAAACTATACCGTAAAAGACGTTAGACCGAAAAGTCTTCTAGGAGCCTTCAGTAACCGTGCAGCAATACTTGGCTGGATGCTTATAGGATTGATAGGCGTGCAAACCCTATTCATAGGACTAATAGTATCATCAAGTAGTATCGTAGAGGAAAAAGAGAATGGAACCCTTACACGCATAATAGCATCACCCATAAAACCCCTAGTACTCCTAATAGCCACAACAGCTGGAGTAATGATATCTGTAGCTTTATCGACAATAGCGATAATAGTAGTTGGACTAGGCCTCGGAGCATACATACCCTTCAACCCAGTAAACCCCTATCACTGGCTATCAATCCTATACATAATCCTAGGAATACTATTCGTAATAGGCCTAGGACTAACAATAGGAATGTTTGTAAGAAGAACCTCAGCAGCATCTACAATATCATTCATAATAGCCTTCCCAGCAATGTTCACAACAGGAGTATGGTGGCCACCAAAAGAATTCCTACCAGGATTCATGAAAATCCTAGCAACCTACTCACCCCTAACCCAAGCACTCGATGGAGCAAGACAAATACTAGTCTACGGGGCAACAGGAAGCGAAGCCCTAGCACCCCTACCCTACACAATACTAGCAGCAATAATAATGTACGCTATAGGAGTACAAGCATTCAAAATATCACTAAAGAAAAACCTACTACAATAACAATAAAACATTTTCTATCGGGACATATCTTGTAGATCCCGCCATAGTCGTATAATGAGGATAGAAAGATTTTATACCATTCTCATATTCAACTATTATGAATATGCCGTTTTCTATTATTAACCTACAAGTATTTTTATCAATGTCTATGAGCTTTCTATCAGAATTTTTTCTAGGCTTTAGCTTTATCTTAGCTCCTACACTGATTTTACGTACGAGCCAATAGTAATGCATTGATGAATTACAATCTATGTTATTGACATCAATTTTTTCTACCTTTATACCATTAGATCTTGCGATATGTATAAGGTTCTCCATAAACTCCTCATTTTCTTCGGTAATCGAATAAGGATGATATAATATTATAATCCTTGTTATTCTACTTGATATTTCTTTTCTAGGTCCTCTTCCTAATGAGATATCTCTAAGAATTTCTTCTAAGTTAGCTAGAACAGCATATTCTATGTTTCTTGCCGCTACTTTCATATCTTCAACTGGCAAGGAATTAATGACCTGGTTAAAGAACCCCTTAATATGTTCTCTTATCTCGTTAGGTGCTCTATACTTTATCTTAGCTATTTCATCCAGAAGTAAATGTAAGATTGTTGCACTTAACCCCTTTAGGCCGAATACTAAATATACGTATGTTAGAGTTATACACATATGCTCTGGGTGAATTCTCCAACTATCATGGCCTTTAAGAGCTTCTATGGCTTCCCTAACAATTATTTCATTAATTTCTGTATAGAACTTCATAATATTTTTATCAAAATAGTTAGTGGGATAAAAGTTTCCAACTTCAGAACTTTTTTGACATCTAAGAAAAGCTTCTCTAACCGTTGAAACATCTATATTTTTAAATTCACTATCTATCCATACATCAATATATCCATAATCTTCCCCGAGAATTATCTTTTCCCAATGCTTATGGATTCTCCATGAAGGCATAAACTAACGCCTAAGATACATTGCGCTATCATCAATATATATTTTCTCTATAGTGATAACACTTTGAGTTAAGAACTTTGGATAGACGTCTTAGATTAATCATGAAACATTGTTCTCTAGGTTAATGAATTTATGGTTAATACGGTAATAATATAAGTTTCATGTTCTAGTCTGTATTCAGTATTGGGTGTCTCTAGAGTTGTCGATAGTCGTAGTTGATAGATATGGTAGGATTAAGATTCCAAGGAAGTACTTGGAGGAATTGAAGACTAGAGTGTTTCTAGTTAAGAAGAGTGGAGACAATATAGTCTTAGTACCGTTAAAAGAGAAGGATCTAACTAGGTACTTTGACTCTGTAGAGGTAGATGTTGAGCTCAATGCTTGGAAGGATTATAATAGTTTAAAGAAGGTTCTCCTAGGAGATTAAGTCTTGTACTCCGGTAAAATAGAATTGATAAAAGGAGGATAGTAAGCTAGTATTCTAGTTAAATAGGACTAGTTTGATTACCGCTAATCAAACCCGGAACTTATCTACGATCACACCCGAGTTCTCTATTTAAGTGATAGGAGTGGTGTCTAGGATTAGGCTCCACGGAGTAGTATTCCTAGCACTCATATTATTGAATATTATAGTAGGTGTTCAAGGATTATTCATCCACGTAGAAGCCTCAACAAGTCTCAACACCTTATTTAGTATCCAGGCGTATTCCTTCAATCGCTTGCCACCCTATCCTCAGGGAGACTATGCTTCAATGAATAATATGACCAGGTTCTATTCCTTAAAATACACGCCTCTAGGCTCGGACGGCTTCATATATAATGGAAGTGTCGTTCACTTACCGAAGGGTGAAAGCCTAATACTAGTACTAGCACCACGACCACTAATCGATGCATCCTATAAGGTGATTACAGCTGGTAACGCTAACTTTACTAGGCCAACACTCATCCCCGTACCCAGGGGCTCGAGTACAGTCTACGAAAACGTTACTATGACTTGGAATCCTATAGCTTTCGCAACCCTCTATGCTCTCTACAACTATACGAGTGTTAGAGAAGAATACAATAACACTATAACTAGACTCGGCTTAAACACTACAAAAACATACTATATAACATGGACTACCAGTAACTCTAGTATAGGCTATCTAGCATCAGCAACCTATACTCAAACATTCAATGAGACAATACTCCAGAGCCTCCAAGCCTACGGCGAACTCCCCTACGATATAACATTCTATACCGAGGATAATATTAGGATACCAGTCCCCAGCAAACTATCAAATACTTTTAGCACATCAATGAATCTAAGCCCAGATACAATAGTCTCAAACCTAGAGGC
>JALUDQ010000109.1 GCA_027043985.1 Desulfurococcales archaeon | reverse complement strand
CGGTACGGATAAATGTATTGTCGGCAAGTGTACTCTCCTTCTAGTACTTCTCTTGTAGTACTAGTATTTAAACACGCGGCTTACAAGAGGAGTTTTACAAGAAGTCTCTTGTAGTACATCTCTGGTGTGCCCTATAAGTATGTGCAGTGTATAGAGTATTTCCTAGGAATAATACGAGGCTGTATTACCATGGCTATGAGAGTAGTTACATTCAAACTAGACGAGTCAATACTAGAGAAGCTTGACAGGTATGCTAGAAGAACTGGTAGGAGTCGTAGCGAGATAATACGTAGAGCTCTTGAAATGTTATTGTCTAATGAAGAACCTATGGTTGCGCGAACGTATAGAATAAGGATTTATTAGATATGATTGTTTTATTTAAAAAATTACTTGTATTTTAAAACCTTTATTATTGTTTTATCTGGCAGAGTTTCTCGCGATACTTCGAATGTGTTATCGTCTAAGCGTTCAACCCTGTATTTCACATAGCCGAGAAAGTCTTCAATAGTCTTTAATGGTAACGTTATGCTGGGAACCCAGTAGTGCATTGGTACGGCTATTTTTGGTTCTAGTTGCTTAATTACTTCTACGGCTTCATGAGGCTCTATAGTATATGTTCCACCTACGGGTACTAGTAATACGTCTACTGGTTTAAGCATTGAAGCTTGATCTTCTTCAAGAACGTGTCCCAAGTCGCCTAAGTGGACTATTGATATATTGTCTACGATTATTCTATAGGCTGTTATTTCTCCTCGAAGCCTACCTCTAGATTTATCATGGTATACTCTTACGCCTCTAACTTCGATATCATTTATTTTCTTCTCTCCAACATGTTCCTTTAGTATTATGCTTTCAGGTTTTCTGACAACCTCTACTGCATTATGGTCGAAGTGGTCATGTGTTACTAGTATTATATCGCCTTTAACTCTGGGTGGTTTGAGACCTATACTATAGCCGTCGTGTGGATCTATTACTATTATCTTATTGTCGGCGGTTGTTATCTGAAAACAAGCATGACCATGCCACGTGATTTTTACCATAGTCTATGCACCTAATAGATAATTACTGTAAGACTAGCTAGAAATACTTTATCGTTACCATTAAAATTCTATAATTTGGGACTCGTGTTTCCGTAAAAATATAATAGGGTGGAAAGAGTGTTGCGGAAAACTACTACTCCTATTTCTTTACTATTACTCTAACATTAGGGAATCTTATCCAGGGAGATTTTATTGTTCCTACCTGGCGGCTTGTTTTTGTTAGAGCATCAACTTTTTCTAGTAGCTTGTATAGGTTGCCAGCTATCATTACTCCCCTTACTGCTTTTAGTTCACCGTTTTCTATATACCATGCAGGTGTAGCTACTACACTGAATTCTCCAGTTTCAGGGTTGCTACTATGTGCTCCTTGGAATCCGTCTACTAGTAATCCCTTACCTGTTTCCTTTAGAAGCTCGTTTTTGTTGTAGGTTCCCGGAGCTATGACTAGATTTGAAGGCGCTACTCTGGGCATTGATGCATAGTCGCTTCTACTGGCATTACCCGTACTTTCTTTTCCTGCTCTTAGTCCCCAGTAATGGTCGTAGATGAGGTTCTTTAAGACTCCTTGTTCTATTATTGTTGTTTTTCTTCTTGGAATTCCTTCTCCGTCAAATATGCTTGTATTTAACCCGTTTTTGAGTAGACCGTCGTCTATTATTGTTATTTTCTCTGATGCTACCTTAGTGTTTATTTTATCTTTGTAGGGGCTTCTTTCCCTAACTACATTATCGCCTTTTATTGCTTCTATGAAAGTGTACGCGAAGAGAGAGTTTACAGCATATTCTGTTAATATTACTGGTAATGAACCCTCATCTATTTTTACTGGCTTTAAATTGCTTATAGCTTTCTCTTTGAGTCTTAACGCTAGTTTTTCTATTGATGGGAAAGAGGTACGCGATATGTCCCATTCACTTATGCCCGGTGTTACATCACCGTTTTCTCGGGCGACAACTTCTGCTCCTATAAAGGCTATTGTGCCAAAGTCTTGCTGGTAGACTCCATTACTATTAGCTATTGCTACGTTCCACGAAGATGTTGTTATGGAGCCCCATACCACTACTATTCTCTTATCATGTGTTAATATGTTGAGCATTCTACTCGCTTTCTCTACTAGATCGTCTAGGCCTATATTAGCTATTTCTAGACTGTAGGTTCCCTCAACTCTAGGGTATTTTTCAGCAGGTAATGGTAGGCCCCTTATGTATGGGTCTTCCTTGCCCGATCTAGCGATACTTAGTGCTTTTTCAACGGTTTTCTCAATGCTCTGCTTATCAAGCTTATTCGTGTATGAGAAACCTATTTTCTTGCCTACAAGTACTCTTACACCCAGGCCTCGATCCTCAGTAGTGTGAGCAAGTTTTATGGTATTGTTTTCGAGTTCTACGCTATTGTTCTTAGATTTTACAATAAATACTTCTGCTTCATCTGCCCCTCGGCTTAGAGCGTGTTTTACTGTTATTGAAGCTATCTCTATAATTGAAGCTGACATTACCTTGCACCTCCTATAACGATTTTTCTTACACGTATATGTGGTCCGCCATCAGATACATAGGCTAGTTGTCCCTTACCACATCTTCCTAGTTCTAGTTCGAAGTCTTTTGCTACCGCATCAACTTCTTTGAGCGTATCTAACGTGTTCCCGCTAATACTCATGTTTCTTACCGGCTCTCCTATCTCTCCGTTAACTATTTCGTAGGCCTCTTGTACTCCTACTTGGAATGTTCCATCTAGGTTTGCCTGACCTCCTCTAAAGCTTACTAAGTAGTAGCCATAGTCTATGTCTTCGAACAATTCTTCTTTACTATAATCTCCTGGCAGCATTACAGTGTTTCTCATACGAATCAATGGTGGTACCTTGAAGGATTCTGCTCTCGCGTTACCAGTAGGTTTTATGCCTAGTAGAACAGAGTACTGGCGATCTACCATTAGTTCCTTTACAATGCCTTTCTCTATTAGTACTGCTTTCCTTGTCTCAACACCCTCATCATCATATTTGAATGTACCAAATCCTCCCGGTAGGGTTGGATCATCCACGATATTTACTAGGGGACTTGCTATTTCTTTTCCTAGTTTATCACTTATAGCGCTTCCACTAGTTGTTAGGTCTGCTTCAGCTAAGTGACCGAAGGCTTCATGGACAAATACTCCCACTATTTCTGGAGCTAGTACTGCTGGGTAAACTCCGCCTTTAGGTGTCTTAGCCTTTAATTGTTTTTCTAGTCTATCTATGACTTTTCTCGCTATCTCGTTTTTATCCCATTTATCCCATATTGTGTAACCGTCTACTGCTCCCCGCTCGTCTCTTACTGAGGCAATGATATCGTTTATTCTCCCGGTTAGCCACGTATACATCCATGTAATAATTTTCTCCTGCTCAATGTACCTGTCTTCGGTGCTCGCATAGAATGTTGTACCCACTATATCTGCGTAGTAGACAGTTGTTGACTTAACATACTCTTTTCCTCTAAGCATTTTCTCGTATTCCAAGTAGTCTTTTATCTTCACGTCTACTGGCACATCTCTAGGATCTCTCTTCAATACAGCCCTCACAATATCAGTTTTTGAGGGTAGTTCTACTATCCTAGCTGGCTTCTTCACATGATATGATAACGTGCGGGCTGCAGCATAAGCGGTATCTAACGCCTTTTTTAGTGATTCAAAACTTATTTCCGACGATGATGCAAAACCCCATGCTCCTCTATATAGTACTCTTATAGCTACGCCCTCCTCTATTCCTGCTTTCAACTCCTTTAATACTCCATCCTGTATTGATATGAGTGTTTTCTCGACTCTCTCCATACGTGCATCAGCAAAATCTACTTCTAGAGATCTAGCATAATCCATTAGCTTGTTGAAAACATCCTGCATAGAGTACACCTTGTCTTTAACCAACACCTACTAGATATATGTTTGTGTTAGATAAGGTTTTACCGTAAACATAGTTTTACACTACTAAACCAGCTATAGTGGATAGGGCAATATACTAAAACCCGCTATAACTTCCAGAGTGTATCCAGTAGGCGGAGACACAGTGACTATATCGTTTGTAGACAGTATGCCTAGCGATGAAGAAGTATACGGGCTTCTCAGACCCTATGTGGCAGAATGGTTTCGTAAAAGATACGGGAAGTTTACTCCACCTCAACTAATGGCTATACCCGAGATAAAGG
>JALUDQ010000108.1 GCA_027043985.1 Desulfurococcales archaeon | reverse complement strand
ATTGAGAGAGGCTTTGGAGAAAGCAGAACTAAGATTCTTATCCTTTACGGCAAATCTTGTCTCAACAGGTTTGCGTGGAATATTTGCACAGCTTATCCGGGAGAAGATATTCAATGTTGTTGTTACTACTTCGGGCGCCTTAGACCACGATATTGCGCGAAGCTTTGGAGGGAAATACTATAAGGGGTACTTTGAAGCAGATGATAGCTATCTGGCAAGCCTTGAAATCCATAGATTGGGTAACGTGTTTATACCCTTAGAGAGCTATGGCATGGTTATCGAGAAGACTATTCACGACATATTAGATGAGGTTTCAAGAGATAAGAAGGAGTGGAGTATATATGAGTTGCTCTGGGAAATAGGTTCAAGAATAAATGATAAGCACTCAATACTTAGAGCCGCCTACGAGGAGAAGATCCCAGTAATAGTACCGGGCTGGCCTGATGGTGCTTTTGGAACAGCATTATTCACCTATAGCCAAGTACATGGGTTGAAGATAGATTACATGAAGGATATGAGCCTTATTGCTGAAAAAGTATTCTCAAATAAGGGCTTATCTGCAGCCCTAATCATTGGTGGAGGGATAAGCAAACACCATGTTATATGGTGGAGCCAGTTTATGGAGGGACTAGACTATGTAGTATATATTACAACAGCTGTAGAATACGATGGAAGCCTTAGCGGAGCTCATCCAAGAGAAGCTGTTAGCTGGGGTAAGGTTAAGCCTCAGGGCAAGAAAGCCATAGTGTATGGTGACGCTACAATAATACTACCCATTATAGCTGCATGCCTTATTGGGGAAAGGGATTAATGTTTTAAGGTTGTTTTCTCTTTCCAATCTTCTCTATTATTGCATTGATAATCTTCGAAGTACTGCATAGACTACACTCTACCTTTTCTTTTAATCTCTCAATCCTAGCTTTAACCCCCCTCTTCTCTAATTCTTTTTTAAGCCAATCCTCGCTGACACCTTGGTCTGGGCCTAGAAGGATTACATCTGGTTTTATTTCTTCAACCGGCTTCAATAGGTCTTCTCGATCCCCTAGTACTGCCTTATAAACGTATTTTAATGACTCTACTACTCTCCTCCGCTGTTCCTCCGGTACGATTATCGGCCTCTTCTTGAACTTCTCAGCATTAGAATCCCTTGAAACGATAACGTATACTCTGCCTTTCTCCCAAGCCTTCTTAAATAGTTCTATGTGGCCTGGATGTATTATCTCAAAAGTACCTGCTACTAGGACTTTAGGCCTATTGAGTAGAGAGCTTAATGATTTCCATTCTAGTTCAACGTATCCTAGACGGTTAAGTGCGTCTAATATGCCTTCAGCATATGCTATACATGATAGAGACGTGAAATAGTCTTTCTTATTAAAGTAATAGAGAGAGTCATCTAGGTAAGCACGTGCTAGTTCAACTAGCTTTAATACCTTCTCATCTCTTTCTACTACCCTCAAATTATCTAGCGCTTGCCTAACATTCTCTATATATGCTTCAAGCCTCCTAACATATTCGTCTCTACTAAACAACACGTATCCCCACTAGCCACCTTCCAGACATAACGCTAGATACCATCGTAGGGATATTAAGTCCACCACCCTAAAACCATTATAAAGAGTTTTTATACAATCATATTATTAGGAATAGTAAGTAATTATAATCGGAGAATACCTTTTAGATAATGAGTAGGTGTTATATGTGGCTAAGATACCTAGAGAGTGGTTAGAGAAAGCAGAGTTCTTCCACAGGAGTTGTAGGCAGAGGCACAAGGAGGGAGTCTACTGGGCTACGTGTTTCGAGGCACAACAAGCAATTGAAATACTTCTAAAAGGATTACAAGTAGCTTTTCTAGGAGTACATGAGTTTACACATGATCTTTCAAGGCTTCTCCGCGGACTAGAGGCTGCCGGAATAAGTGTGCCAGAGGAACTCTATGTTTATGCTGATGCACTAACACCCCACTACACTATGGCGAGGTATCCTGGAAGAAAACCCGTAGAATACGATGAAGATACTGGTAGGAGGTGTATAGAGTATGAGCAGAAGATCTGGGAGTGGGCTACCAAGCTGGCCAAAGATCCTTAAGAAACTATACAATACCGATACGGATAGACTGTTGAGAGAATATGTTAGGAAAATCGCTGAAAAATACCCTGCATCAACTATAGTACTCTTTGGCTCTAGAGCTAGAGGACAACACCTACCCTTTAGCGACTATGATGTAGCAGTAGTAATGCGTAAAGCAGACGATAAGATAAGAATAGTAGAAGAACTCTACAAGCATAAGCCTAGAGAACTACCACTTGATGTAATCATCATTGAAGTAAGCGAGCTCCAAGACCCCTTAGTACAGAACATGCTAAAGAATTGCCTAATCCTATATGATGGACTAGGACTCTTAGAACACCTTCCCTGCCGCAACAAGTCTAGTAGATCATAGATGTCTTTTGCGTACAGCCTAGAGTGAAACCTAATGCTCTCCTCAAATTCTTAAATTTCTTATAACCATAAAGGAATATTACGAGTAGAATCGTCGCGAAGACTATGTGAACTATTATTGATGTAATATGGTAATCCCCTATTACTAGGTTATTTACCGTACGATATGTTAATGGAAATAAGAGTGGATTATATGGATGATGTACTGCATCCAATAATACATGGCTTAACCCGCCAATAGATCCAGCTAAAATCATGTCCCTATAACTCGTTTTCGAGCAGTGTATCCCTAGATAGGAGAGGATTCGGGAATAAACTGGGTAAACCACTATCATAGCCAAGGGTACAAGAAATAATCCCCCGAAAATACTATGCAAGACTAATCTATCTACGATCATACCATTTACGCGTATAAGGCCCATATAAGATAAAGGATAGATTATGGGAACCTCGAGATCTGGAGCCATATTCGCTAAGACAAGAGGTGCTAACGGGATCTTCTTCTTAGCGAGCAACCATGTAGCGAAGGCTACTGGTATGTGGAGGGGGGTAAAGGGCACTTATTAGCACCAACTAGTACCCCGGGGAACTAGAGGATTAAAAGAATACACTTCTTGTTCATATTGTTCTACGATATTGTTTTAGGTATATGGACTCGTGTTATAAAGTCCATTGGCGAGGGTATATTGTACTCGACCACTAGTTTCTCGTGAAGCCGTTCAAGAGCGCCCCGAGCTATTGGTGGTAGTAGTTCTGCTAAACCTAAGTGTTCTATCATTACTATTAATCCCGCGAAGACTGCTAGCAAGCTATCTCTAAACAATTGTTCACTTAATGCTCTAATCTCTATGTCAACAGCTACGGCGAGCGTGTCTCTAGGCTTTACTATAACATATTTCACTAGTTCGACAGTCGAGTTTAAGACTAATAGTTCGCGGTATATTAGGGCCTTCAAAGACTTGTCAAGGTTTTCGGTCTCTATGCCACTTGAAACAGTAAGTCTCACACAAAGCTTGCTCGGCAGCATGAAAACCGTTAGCTCAAAGGGGAGCCTATTGCTCTTCGCCTTCAATATATTCGAGCCCATTCTTTCATCAAACACTATCTCTGTCTCCCATCCCTGATCAGCTGGATGCCACGATGACTTTACAGGCTCTCTTCTAAGCCACGATCTAATCTTCTCGAGTACTTCTAGCTCGCTTGACAAAATAGTACACCTTTAACCATTAGGATACCCAATATATTATACTTGTTAATGGCTTTAATGTACTTTTACCCTATCCTCAAAGAATATTTAGTTGTATTGGTAAGGGTAAGAGTAATATATGGTAGAATATGGGCTTAGACTTAGGGCTGAAGGCTTGAGCTTAGAAGACTTCTATAACACTCTCATCTCAGAATATGAGTCAAAGACCCCCAAGAGCGCTGAACTATACGAGAGAGCGAGAAATGTTTTACCGGGCGGTGTAACTTATCATATAAGGTATTTTGAACCCTACCCCTTCTACGTATCCCGCGCTAAGGGCTCACATATATGGGATGTTGATGGAAACGAGTACATAGACTACTGGATAGGGCATGGAGCATTAATTTTAGGACATGCAAGTGATCCAATAGTAGATAAGGTTAGGGAGATCCTCGATAAGGGAAGTCATTGGGGATACGAGCACGAATACGCTGTAAGACTCGCTGAGAAAATAGTCAATCATGTACCAACAATAGAGTCTCTAAGATTTACTAATAGTGGTACAGAGGCAAATATGTATGCAATAAGACTTGCAAGAGCCTATAC
>JALUDQ010000107.1 GCA_027043985.1 Desulfurococcales archaeon | reverse complement strand
ATAGACAATAGGCTTAGGATTATTATCTCGGCTATGAGGTTTACTATCTCGCTGAATGCATATATTTTTCTTATTATTTTCTCCTTAATGGTCTCAGTCAAAGGCTGCAACCTACAATTAGTAGTAGCATGGAAGTAAAAAATAATGTTGGAGAGTAGAAAAATAAGGATTCTGTCTTTACTACTATTGGGTTAAGATAATATTACTGCTATTAGTGCCAGAACCGCTAACGTTAAACCGTATTTCCATAAGAACTTTACTCCTTGATCAGGCCTATATCTTGGCATCATAGTATCTATTAGGCATAACACCGTGAATACTATGAAGTATTTCACTAGGACCACTATTATCCCTAACCAATAGTTCTCCAC
The DNA here is from genome assembly GCA_027043985.1 of Desulfurococcales archaeon. GTDB lineage: Archaea > Thermoproteota > Thermoprotei_A > Sulfolobales > WANQ01 > JALWGO01. Next base: position 3,887 of record JALUDQ010000107.1, on the reverse strand, counting down.
AATACTTACTGGTGCAGCACCACCTAAGAATAACAGTACGAACAGTATTGGGAACACTATTTTCTCCATAAAGTGTACGAAGAATAGCATTGCTAGCCTAGGGCCACCGTATTCGGTGAAGATTCCCCAGTATATCTCTGTTTCAGCCTCCGGGAAGTCGAATGGCTTTATCATTAATACTCCCATGAGCCCTATAAAGCCAGCTATAAAGGCTAGTATCATTGCAATAGTGGCTGCTGGATTAACGGTCCAGAGATTTATTGATACTAGTGATGTTAGGTAGAACGAGTATTGAGCGCCAAATGCTTTTGAAGCTACTATTATTGGTACTAGGAAGGACGCTATCAATACTGGTTCAGCTGATACCAGTAATGCTAGGTAGCGCCCAATCCCTATGTTCGTATACGGGTTAGGAGTACCCAGAGCTGCTAGAGCTATCGAGAGAGAAGTCCATACGAGGAAGTAGAATAGTATTATTGAGTCATAGGGCGCGTAAAGGGGTGCATAGGATAGCGGTGTTAATAGTAGTACTGCTATTAGCGAACCTACACCGAGGGAAGCCGCTATCACTGGTATATACTTTGATGCTATCCTAGTTGTAGCGTCTTCCTTCATTAATAGTTTAAAGAAGTCTGCAAGAGGCTGTAGTAATCCTACTGGACCAGTTCTAGTTGGGCCTCGGCGGAAGGCCATTCTAGCTGATGCTTTCCTCCAATACCATTGAGTAAATATAACCATAGCTATCATGAACAATAGTCCGGGGAATACTAGGAGTTGTAATAATATGTCAACTACTATCATGGTTTCTCACCCTACTAGTATTGATATAATGATTAATGCTATGAGTACGAGGAGCATGTAGAAGAACCAGTCTTGCACTATATTAGAGCCAGCTGTTTCCATTATTGTCTTAAATGCTCTTCTAAAAGCTCTTGTCATAACATCAACGAATACTCTTGTTATTGGTACTATGAATTCTTCTGAAGGCGGTTCCTCACCGCACATAACAATGTCTTCTTTAACCGGGTCATGGTATGTTATTTTTTCTCCAAACCTTTTCTTGAATAGCATGAATAATCCAAAGTATACTACAAAACCTCCTAGAGCCATGAGCCCGGATACTATTACTATTAAACTGAATACATCGAACATGTATGCCATGTTCTACACCTCCTAATCGAAGATTTTCTTAGCGTATTTCTCGAAGGTAAAGGAGACTTCTTTTCTAGCCTTTTCGTCTTCAACGACTTTAGCGTCAATCCAGTGGACGTAGAAGACTTTTCTCTTATCATCAACGTCTACGACTACCGTACCAGGTGTATTTGTTATAGAGTTCGCTATAGTTGTTTTAGCGTAATCACTTTCTACTTCATACGGTATTCTAACGATGCTTGGATTCACAGGCACCTTGGGATGCAGTATTCTTTTTACTACATCCCAGTGTGCTTTAGCCTCTATTACTGTAAGGTATAGTATTGCATAAGCTATCGTATAGCACCACCGCTTAATGTTAACTAGTTTTCCAGCTTTCTCAACTACTAGGTCTGCTGTAAAAGACGCTATTATCACGGATGCTATTGCACCTAAGATTAGATCCATTGGTGTTATAGCACCAGTATAAGCTATGTATAATATGAATAGGAGTATGCTGACACCTATTATGGATGATATACGTGCCACGTCTATTTCACCTCATGTCTAGCTTTCTTAGACACTACTCTCATGTCTAGGGTACCGTATCTACGGTAGATGAGGACTGCTACAAAGGATAGAAATACGAGGACTGCTAAGCCTATGACTATAGCGGTTACTACGAGTACCTGGGGTATAGGGTCTACTGCGTATTTAGCAAAGGTGGATAATTGTTCTTGTGATGGAAATTGTGTTGTACTGAAAGTGCCTCCTGGATATACTGGTGGCTTAGGTGATAGTATGTGGTAGCCTAGGAGGACTGCGAGCATGTTTGCTGTATCGCTTAGTATTGATAGCATTATTATCTTCTTTAAGAGGTTTGGTCTAACCGCTATGCCGTAGATGCTCATGAATGTTATTAGTATTAGTGATGCATAATAGTATATCCATACTATATCCTTTATCACTGCGTCTTCACCTCCTTATCAAAGTTCTTTGTAGGTGCTGCTAATAGGACGAAAACTAGTGAAAGCCCCGCACTAACAGCGAGGAATTCCGATAAATTGAGCCAGAATAATGTACCACTTAATAGGGATTTTACTCCAAGCAAGTCTACTACTGCTGATAACCCTGCTGGCGCCCATAGTTTTGCTTGATTCTGCATTATATAGGCTATACTATGCCTTAGAATTGCTAGAATGGGTACTATTATAGCTATTATACCTATCAGTATTAGTCCTGTTGTTCTAAGTGCTAATAGTCTCTCCTTTCCCCATCCTCTCTCAACAAGTAGTCTTAGTGATAAAGCTGCTATCACTAGTAGAGGAGCGACAGCAAAGGCTGATCCCGCTTGGAATCCTCCTCCAGGTGTGAGGTGGCCGTGTACGGCTATCGAGAAGGCTATTATGGGTATTGTCGCGAAAGTTATCTTTGTTATCGTTTTAGCTATAACTGTGAGCCCCCTACCCTTGCCGCTGGTTTCTGGTAGGAGTTTCATGGTTCTCACTACGGTTATAGCGCCTATTATTGCTAGAAAGAATACTGTTGTCTCATAAACAGTATCTATGCCTCTATAGTCCCATAGTATTGATGTTACCACTTCAGGGCTGCCAGCCCATATCCACCATTTCTCTGCATTGAAGGTGCTCTCTAGGAATATTGTTGCCAGAGGCCTATTACCAGTTGGAGCTAGAGGTACTATACCAGTATATATTAGGGCGAAGGCTAGGATAAAGGCTGTAACCGTTATACATACTCCTAGACAGATTAGTCTCTTCTCCACTTTACTCCACCTTCTCATAGCGTTCTGTACGTGATATCACGAGAAGGAACAATGCAGAGTATATGCCAACACCTACTGCAACATATGCGAGAGCCAGGTCAGGGGCCATTAGGACTATGAATGCTAGACCATAAGCTATAGCTTGTCCAGCAGAATATACTACTGCCCTAACAAGGTCTTTCTCTACTAGAGTCTTATACGTAAACACTATGGCTAATGTGAATGCTACTATTAATAGAAGATCCTGGATACCTAACCCATCAATCACTCTTCCATCACCCCTTTCCCGATGTCTTCTTGAAGTCTATCCACGTTTATAGGCTCGGGTTTTATCCCAGCCCTATGAGCTGCGCGAGCGAGGACATGGGAGCCTACTGGTGCTGTGAGGAGTACGAATAGAGCTGATACAAAGGATATACCAGCAATATAGTATCTTGTTATACCAAGATATTCTAGTGATAGACTCAGTAAGCCTAGTCCTATTAACGGGTAGAATGCTCCACCTATCATTCCAACTGTAGCGGCATGTAATCTAAGGTAGAAGTTCCTGAATCTATGCATGCCTATAGATGCTATCAGATCCATTATGGCTCCGAGGACTATTAGAGCTACTCCTATCCATCCAACTATATCCCATATCATGATTAATCACCTAGTTCTTCTCTTTCAAGATACTTTGCCACATACATGTCTAGAATGTATGCCCAGAGAACTAATGGCAAAGCTGCTACTGCTAGGTAAACAGTATCAAAGAGTATTGCGAGAACCACTATGAGTACCGCTAGGTCATATGATAAAGCATCTACTGCTAACACCATGTCCGGTATGGTGGGACCCTTGAAGACTCTTATACTGTATATTATTATTGCCAATACGAATACGCCGATTAATCCCGCTAATATTGACCTAACCATTAAGGGATCCATAGCTCATCATCTCGTAGCCTTTTTGGGAGGCACCTTAGGTTTAGGCT
>JALUDQ010000106.1 GCA_027043985.1 Desulfurococcales archaeon | reverse complement strand
TACTGCTTGTTTTTGCTTCATCTCTAAAGAAGGTTATAGGATACATATTGTTGTTTGGATGGGGCTTGCTAATTCTATCGCTTATCTTGTCCAAACTCTAGGTGATAGTATTTATACTTGCAGTGCCTAGTCTATTAGGATTCAAAAGCGATAATTTAAATATCCCCTTTTACAACTTATGCGTACTAAGAGAGAAAGATTTATCTCCACTAGAAAACATAAGGAGTACTGTGGGTGAGCATTCAATGACAAGTGAACAGAGCTTACTCTTGCAAAAAAGAAGGAGAAGGAAGAGGAAGGCATGGATAGAGGACTCTAAGATATACTTAAAGAAGAGGAAAACAGTTCACGAGATACCTATACCAGAAGAGCTAGTGGACTTCGCCAAAAAGGAAATAGAATTAATAGACTACATATTATTCGATTCACCGATAGCCAGCAAGCTAAGACATCCAGCAACCGCTAGAACAATAACAATACTCCTCTACGCGAGAGCCAAGGGCATACCCATATCAAGAGTAGCAAAACAGTTCAACATAGCACACGAGCAACTCTACCGTATCGAGCGACTACTAGAGAAGGCTGGAATAAAGGAGGAAGTATACAAGGAAGCAGAGAAACTCCTAACGCAACCAGAGGAAGGCAAGAAGAGGAGAAGAAGAAAGAAATAACAAGGTAATAATAGTTTTACACCAACACTAACAATTTTTATACTTCACACATTACTCAAGCTGCTCCTCCACATTAACCTCTACAAAATCATACTATGTAATCCTTAAACTATTTAAATCAGAACACCTACAAGGCTAACCAAGGTTGTAGTATAATAAAATCAGGTGTTCTAGGATATGGCTAAGCTAAGTACAATAGAATTATGGAAGAAAGTTCGAGTCTTTCCAGCATGGCTTATATTGGCTGAGGCATTATTATTGATAGCAACCTTTCTACTACCGATATTTGTGAGAGCAACTGATCCCCTAGCACAACTTGTATTCCAGCTAGCATTCATGATAATGTTAACGCTATTTATGGCTACGCTGACTACATGGATGGTTGCATGGAGTGTTGCACGAGCGCTAATAATATTGTCGGAGGAAAAAGAGCCATCGGGAAAAGAAGGAGAGGAAGGAGAAGCCGAGAAGAGAGTAGAACAATAACATTATATGGTATCATTAATCTTTTATTCTCTTTGCTTCCCTATTCTATATTGTCTTTTCCTTAGGAGATAATAGCTCGTTTAACCCCTCTCCAAGCAAGCCGAAACCAAGACTTAATAATATAATGAATATTCCCGGAAACGTTATCAGCCACCAATATCCAGCTGGTAGGAAGGGCTGTCCCGCTTTTAGGTCGAATCCCCAATCGGGTGTAGGGGGCGTTACTACGAATCCCAGGAAGCTTAACCCAGCCTCTGTTAGTATAGAGTCAGCCGTATTGAGTGTAAAGACTACCGTTAACGTGGGTGCTAGATTTGGTAGAATGTGCCTAAATATTATCCTCTTTGTAGGTGCTCCCGTAGCTATAGCCGCTTCAACATACTGTGACGCTTTTAACTGAAGAGTGGGGCCACGCGTCATGCGGAAGTATGTTGGGATATATACTACAGCTATTGCTGCTGCAGCATTAATTATACTGGGACCCAGCACACTTGCTAGAGCTATTGCTAATATGAGACCAGGGAAAGCATAGATAGAGTCCATGATCATTGCTAGAGCCCTGTCAATTTTACCCCCAAGGTAGCCGGATAATAGTCCTAGGGGAACACCTATTGTTGCCGACAGTATCGTTGACACTAATACTACTGTTAATACTACTCTACCACCCCAGAGTATGCGTGAGAATAAGTCTTGGCCCAAATTGTTGGTGCCGAAGAAGTGCGCTGGACTCGGTGGTTGCAATATGTCTCTAGAACCCTTTGTTGGATCGTAGGGCGAGATTAGCGGAGCCAGCAAGGTCATCAATAATAATGGTATTAATATTCCGAGACCAGCTATTATGAACCCCTTACCAGGGTATCCTAGACCCGTCCTAAGTCTTAGTAGATAATCTATTATTCTCATACCTATCACCACTAGTATCTTACTCTTGGATCAATTATCGCGTAAATTATATCTACTATAAAGTTGATTAGCGCTACGAATAACGCAAAGAAAACTATGGTTCCCTGCACAGTTGTGTAGTCAACATATATTATTCTCTCTAGTAGAAATGTGCCCATACCGGGCCAGGAGAAAGTTGTCTCGGTTAGAACTGCTCCGGCAAGGAGTATAGCGAACTGTAATCCCATCATAGTTATCAATGGTATGAAAGCATTGCGCAGAGCCTTACGTAATAGGCTTTTAGGAGGTAAACCCATAGCTCTATAGGTAGTCATATAGTCTTGTCCAAAAACCTCTACTAGGTTGTTTCGTACGAGCCTAGTATAGGCACCCGACAATACTACTCCAAGAGTTATCGAGGGAAGTATGAGATAGCGTATAGCGCTAACAAGACTATCCCAGCGACCCGTTAATATGCTATCCAAGACGTAGAGTCCTGTTATCCTAGGCGGAGCTAGATCGGGGTCTATTCTACCAGCTATTGGAAGCCAATGTAACCATACACCAAATACTATTTGGAGCATCATACCGAACCACGGTATGAAGAGAGTCCAAGCAATCAGTCCGTAGAGGCGCATTGCAGTATCAGTTTTAGAGCCCTTTCTAAGAGCAGCCATAGACCCGGTTAATAGTCCTATCAAGACGCTTACAGTGAAAGCAGAGATAGTTAACTCTAGTGTAGCTGGGAACCTATCCATAATCTCGTTTATGACTGGTCGCCTACCCCAAATCATACTTCTTCCAAGATCACCGTGTAGTACGTTCCATAGATACTCTATGTACTGGATATAGGGTGGCTTATCGAGGCCCGCCATATGTCTTAGCTCTTCTATACGTTGAGGAGGAGCCTTCATGCCGACCATAGCTAATATGGGGTCGCCTGGAATAATCCTCATAACGAAGAATACGAATGTGAGAAGTATGAGTACTGTAGGGATCATGAGGAGTGCTCTAACAGCAATAAATCTGCCCAAGCCCATGAATCATCCCCTTTTATAGGTTATTCTCTGCTAATGCTTTTAGACAAGCGACTTGCTTGTATTGTGAAAAATAGTGTGTTTATAGTAAAAAACATTGGCTAGCCCCTTTATCCTTATCTTGTCTGCTCTCTTTGTTTAGCTCTTCCAGTATAGTAGATAGTATCTGAACAGCATCGTTGGATCGAGTACTATTCCGCCTACATCCTTCTTAGCTACCATGAATAGCTTGCCCTGAATTAATGGTATTATTGGTACGTCTTCTGCAAGTATCTTTTGTACTTGTTCATAATACTTTGCTCTCTCGTTTTGATCAGTCTTTACTGCTGCTTCGTCTAAGAGCTTGTCAACTTCTGGATTACTGTATCCTGAACCAGTCCAGCTGTTGGCTTCTGAGTGGAGGAAGGGTGTTAGATAGTCGTCCGGGTCTATGTAGTCTGGATACCATCCGTAGAGGCTTATCATTAGCATTCCTTTCCTAGTGTAGTCTAGATAGGTTGTCCACTCTGCGCTCTTAATGGTTACTTCTATTACTCCAGTTGCCTCTAATTGCTCCTTTAATACTTGTGCTAGATCCGCCTCGGTATCACCATAGTGTGTTGGAGTATACCATAACTCTAGTTTCAACTTGTTGTTCTCATTATAGCCTGCTTTTGCTAGTAGTTGTTTAGCTAACTCTATGTTTCCATCACCGTATTTTTCTTTAAAGACATCTATGTGGCTCCACATTCCTATGGGTACTAGGCTGTAGAGGGGTTCAACTGTTCCCATGAATACTCTTTGCGCTATATCGTTTCTATCTATAGCTGCCGCTATTGCTTGTCTTACTAGCTTGTTGTTTGTTGGATCCATCTGGCAGTTTAAGATCATGTATCTTATGAATGCTCCTGGAACTTCTATTACCTGTAGGTTGGGGTTATTCTTCAAACTCTCAATATCTATTGGTCTTAGAGTTCTCCACGCTATATCTATCTCACCATTCTCAATTGCAAGTCTAAGCGTTGTAGCATCTTTGTAGAACCTTATTATGACTTTCTGAATCTTAGGTTTCTCGCCATAATAGTATGGGTTAACTTCAAGTACTAGTTCTTGATCTCTAACCCACTTTACTATCTTGTAGGGACCAGCTCCACCAGCTGTTTGATCGCTATCCACTTGGTCTGGATTATATGCTGGGTGTACTGG